>JAQIBO010000029.1 GCA_027859055.1 Spirochaeta sp. | reverse complement strand
AGCGGGACGATGTGGTGAGCAAAGCGTTTCTTTCGATCACCTGCCGCGCAACCGTTTCGGATTTTACCGTCACCGTTGGTGACAACGGTCCGGGGATTCCCGTGTGCCGGCACTGCGCGGAAAAGAACTGTCTTGACTGTGCTGTATTTGGAGTCGGGAAAACGACGAAAGTTAACGGGTCCGGGTTGGGGTTGATTAATGTACGAACGGCGGCTCGGCGAATCGGCGCTCGGGTGATCATGAAGAGTGTCCCGGACGCCGGAGTCGAGACGGAAATTACCGTCCCCCGCGGAATTGACGCCGTTACACGTTGACGGTCGAATTCGGTCCTACATATACTTGCGGTACCGGAAATCACTCATATCGTCGGAATAGCCGCGAGGGGGAAGTATGATAGCCGTCATATACGGTTCATCCACATTGAATACGGAGTACAGCGCGCAACGGATCCAAAGCGCTTTTGGCGACGGGATCGCGGATCTTCACAACGTGAAACACCTCGAAATCGAGCTTGTCCGGGAACGGAATTATCTGGTGTTTATCAGTTCCACCTGGGGCACCGGTGATCTGCAGGACGACTGGGAGTTGTTCTTTCCCCGGCTTGATGAGGTAGACTTTCACGGTAAAACGGTTGGCCTTGTCGGTCTCGGTGATCAGGAAAACTATCCGGACACGTTTTGTGATAGTATTTCACTCCTCTACGACAAAGTGATTGAGCGTGGCGGAACGGTGATCGGGGCAACACCGACAGAGGGGTACTCGTTTTCCCGGTCCAAAGCGATCCGGGGCAACCGGTTTGTCGGGCTTGTCCTCGATGAGGACAGCCAGGCCGACCGCTCGGACGAACGAATTCGGGAGTGGGTGGCCGCGTATCGGGGCGCCGTGGAATAACAGGATCACCGGAAGAACGGCAGGCGACCTTGACTATTTTCGGGTCCTCTGATACGTTCCATGAGCCTAAATCACGCCCTTGTAGCTCAGTTGGTAGAGCACATCCATGGTAAGGATGGGGTCATCGGTTCAAGTCCGATCGAGGGCTCTGCGGATGAGTGGTCCGTTTTTTAGGCCAGTAGCTCCAATTGGTAGAGCGTCGGTCTCCAAAACCGAATGTTGCGGGTTCGAATCCTGCCTGGCCTGCTTTGTGGTGGGTAGACGATCGTTTTTTGTAGTATGTTGAGGAGCAGTTGGTGAAGAAATTCGTTGCGTTCTTTCAGAACAGTTACGCGGAACTCAAGAAAGTGACCTGGCCGTCTCGTGAGGAGGTCGGTTCCTCCACCAGGGTGGTGCTTATCTCGGTTGCGATCTTTGCCGCGATTCTCGGCATTCTTGACTACCTGTTTCTCACCGGGATCGACTACATCTTCTGAGCATTGCTCGGAATAAACGGGAATTATGGCAAAAAACTGGTACGTTCTACACACCTACTCGGGATACGAGAACAAAATTGAACGCACGATCCGTATGCTCATGGATGACGGTAAGCTTGGAGATGCGGTCATCGACATCAAGGTTCCCTCTGAGCAGGTGGTCGAGGTCAAGGACGGCAAAAAGAAGGTTACCAACAAAAAGTTCCTTCCCGGGTACGTGCTGATGGAGATGGACCTTCCCGATATGGGCTGGAAAGGTGTCCTGTCGGAGATACGGAAGATAAACGGGGTGACCGGATTTGTCGGCTCCTCTCCCGGGTCAAAGCCGCATCCGATAAGCCAGGAAGAAGCGCGGACGATTCTTCAGAAGACCGGTGAAATCAAGGGTGATCGGGCAATTAAGCCCAAGGAAAGCTTCGTTGTCGGAGAAACGGTGCGCATCGTGGAAGGGCCGTTCAATACCTTCACCGGAGCGGTTGAACATGTGAATAACGAGAAAGCGAAGTTGCGGGTGACCGTCGGAATTTTCGGCCGGTCGACACCCGTGGAGCTGGACTTTCTCCAGGTTGAAAAATTATAAGTTTCTGCGTCCGGATCTCCCCAAGAGATCTGGTGGGAGTTGTCGAGTGATGCCGCGGTATCACAGGCGACAACGGTAGAACCACAGAGGAGGCCATATGGCAAAAAAGAAACTGGTGACGCAGATCAAACTGCAGGTTCCCGCCGGCAAAGCGACGCCGGCACCTCCGGTCGGACCCGCCCTGGGCCCGCACGGAGTAAGTGCACCGCAGTTTGTTCAGCAGTTTAACGAGGTCACCAAGAACTATGAGCCGGGACTGACCATTCCCGTCGTAATTTCGGTCTTTGGTGACCGTTCGTTTACGTTTATCACCAAAACCCCGCCGGCTGCCGTTCTTATCAAGAAGGCGATCAAGCTCGAGAAGGGCTCATCTGAGC
>JAQIBO010000304.1 GCA_027859055.1 Spirochaeta sp. | reverse complement strand
CTTTCCCGCCGACCGACTCATCGGCGTCTACGATAAATTTGTGTCCCTGTAATTCGATTTCAAACGACATGTCGCCGCGCCAGACGGCGGTTGTATCAGCCATATTACCTCCGGAGTGCCTGTTCGATCTTGTTTACATCAAATCCTACGATGATCTTGCCGTGGACGTCGAGAACGGGTACCCCCATCTGGCCGGACTTCTTGACCATTTCCTCCGCCTTGCGCTTGTCCCTGGCGATGTTGTGCTCTTTGAAGGTGACCCGATTCTGTTTGAGGTATTTCTTAACTTTGTTGCAGAAACTGCAGGTCGGTGTCGTGTAAACCGTGACTGCCATCGTTGTGCTCCTTGATTGGTTCTTATATATGGAAAATACTATAAAGAACCCCGGAAGTCAACGGGAGCGCCCGATCTGAACCGTGCTATCTGAACCGTGCTATCTCAGCCGCGGGTCGTTATCGTTCCGGTCGGGCGTATTCGCGGTCGTACTGTTCGCCGAGTTTCCGGTGAACCTGCCCCAACTGGTCGAGATCTTTGACGCGGACGATACGGAGCACCCGGGCGTCGATGTGGCTGAAGTCGTTAGTGGTTATTTTTGCGAGCTCGTTGGCAAGGTAGACAACCGCGACAACATCCCGGACATGGCCGTCCGCCTTCAGCGGCGTGTGGTGATGGCGAATCGTCTCCACAAGGACATCGGGAAAGTTCCACTGCGTGGCAAGCCGCGCGCCCACCTCCGCGTGATCGATACCGTCACTCATCTCTTCAAAGACCGATGAGGGAATGCCTTTTTCCCGCGAAAACGTCTGAATTCGGGCCACCGTATCGGGGTGCAGACTGGAAAAGACGATTTTACCCATGTCGTGGAGAATGCCGCCGACGTAGACGTCGTCGAGGATGTCTTTCCGTTTGAACACGTGCCGCGCAATTCCATAGGCAAAGAACGCCGTGCGCTGGCTGTGGTCCCACAGCTGCCGGGTTGTCGCGTTGTCTTCACCGTCGCCGAGGACGCGTTGCGTGCCGTAACTGAGCAGCATCTGCCGAAGTCCGCGCAACCCGACAACCTTCACCGCTTCCACCACGTTGTCCATTCGGCGGGGAAGCATGTATCGGGCGCTGTTTACCGTTCGCAGCAGGTCCGCTGTCAGCGACGGATCCTGTCCAAGCGTCCGCGCAATCGTGGTCATTTCCGAGTCCGGGTCCTCGAGCATCTTGCGCAGGGTCAGGATGTTTTCCGGAAACTGCGGCAATGAGTTGATGTGGTTTGCCAGCTCGTCGGAGATCCGGGTGAGGTTCTCTCCCTTGGTTTTGTCCATCGGAATGGAAAGGCGCGCCACCGTTTCATTGCCTTCGACATCGATATCGAACGATTCCTCGTCAAGTCCGAGCTTTTTCAGCATCAGAACGAGAATGACGATCCCGAGCCCGGCGCCCTCACTGTCGTCAAGGACGGTGGTCATCGCCTCTTCCATCGTGCGAAACGCCCGGGAACGGGCGATACGGTCGTAAATCCTGATCTGCTCTTTCCGGGTGATAACGGTGTTGTTGGCCACCTTGATCAGCAGGTCGCGTCCCTGAATGTGAAATACCACCCGCACGTACAGATCGGCCGCCTCCTGTTTTTCCAGCCAGTACGCGATGTTGTCGAGGGTTTCCTGCTTGAAGTTCTCCATCCCGACCTTGTAGTTGTTCTCGAGCTGCAGCCCTTTTTCCTCGAAGTAGACGCGCTTCGTGTTCGCTTTCTTCCCGTTGACGGTAAGCTCCCGCAGACAGTAGGCGATCGAGTCTTTAAGGACACTGCGTTCGAGTTCGTCGAGAAAGACACCGAGGACTTCTTCGATCTGCCCCTCTGTTTCCGGCGGCAGTGTATGCGACTTTATGATAAACGGCGTTTGCGCGCGGGCGGCTTCGCGGGCGCGTTCGATGACGGTTGGTCCCTGTTCTTCACCCATTTGCCTCAGTATAGCCACGAGACCGGTGTTCCTGCAAGTTCATCCGGCGCTCAGGAAAAATCTTTCACCTGTCCGGCCATCTGGCGCAAGCGGCGTTCAACGATTCCGTTGACCGTATTCTTGGGAAAGTGACCGTCCTGGTTGCGTTGCCCCGCCGGTTTTCCGGTGAGGACTTCAATCCCGTCATCCACCGAGTCGATTGCAAAGATCGAAAACTGTTCCGCCAGGACCGCCTCCTGGACCTCGCGGCTCAAAATCAGGTTCTGGATATTGGTGCGCGGAATGATGACCCCCTGAGTGCCGGTGAGTCCCATCAGTTTGCACGTGGCGTAGAACCCTTCAATCTTTTCACTGATCCCGCCCACCGGCTGGATCTGACCGAACTGGTTCACGCTGCCGGTGACCGCCAGATCCTGCCGCAGCGGCAGATTGCCGATCGCCGAGAGCAGCACGTAAATCTCCGTGGACGAAGCGGAGTCACCATCCACTTCGACGTAACTCTGTTCAAACCCGATACTCGCGTTGATCGACAGGGGAAAGTCGGTGGCAAAGGTCGCCTGGAGAAATCCCTGGATGATGTACACGCCTTTGTCGTGGAGCTCACCGGAGAGACCGCTTTCCCGTTCGATATTGATGATTCCGTCGCTGCCGGGGGCCACCCGGGCGGTAATCAGCATCGGCCGACCAAACGCGTAATAGCCGCGGTCAAGTACGGAGAGGCCGTTAATCGCCCCGATCCGCTCGCCGTCCACCTGGAGAATCATCTCCCCCGAGGAGATCTGCTCGTCGTACTTTTCCTCGGGAAGGTTGTGCAGATAGCGACGCATCTCCCGGGCGCGCTCAACCGCCTCGCGGTCGATCTGTTTTTTCTTGTCCTGTTTCGCCCAGTGGCTCCCCTCACGGAGCAGGTCGGCGACAAGGGAAAAACGGGTGCTCAGTTTGTCGCGGAACTCGCTCAACCGGACGCCGTACTCGATCACCGCGGCGTTTCCATCGGCGGTGCAGGTGAGCAACTTCTCCTCCTCACAGATCATCCGGATGAAGTCCACATACGCGCGCCGCGTGTCGTCGGTGTGTTCCATGACGGAGTCAAACTCGCTGAGCACCTTGAACAGCTTGCCGAACTCCTCATCCTGGTAAAAGAGCAGGTCGTAAATCTGCTCGCTCCCCATGAGAATCACCTTTACGTTCAGGGTAATCGGGTCCGGATTGAGGCTCTGCGCCGGCGGTCCGTACGGTGTCGGGGGTGTCCGTATCTCGGTGACCTCGTCCTGGAGCGCCCGCTTCAGGCTGTGCCAGAGCTCCTCCTGGGAAAGGACATCATCCGCCCGGAGGACCAGGTACCCCCCCGAGGCGGAGAGAAGGCTCCCGCTGCGCAGGGAGAGAAAGCCAAACCGTCCTTCATGGTCGGGGTTGGCCTCCTGCGCGCCAAATAACTTGTGGTAATCCGGATGGCTCTCAAAGATGACCGGCGTTCGTGTCGTGTTGGTGTGGTCGATGACGATGTTGACCTCGTAGCGGAGAAATTCCTGCTCCATCTCCGCCGCCTTGGTAGTGTCCTCAGGGATAAACAGCGCCAGGTTGTCGAGGATATCCTGCTGCAGCAGCTGAAGGTACTCGTGGATCTCCTCGCCGACAAAATCCTCACCGATCGCGGTGATCGTTGCGGATACCAACGGGTTCATCGCCTCCCGCTGCAGCTCTCGGAGGCGCGTCTCCGCCCGGAGGCGGTCGCGACGGAGGGCGACAAAGATCCCGTTCATCTGGTCCATCAGCTGGTAGTAGGCGGTGCGCAGTTCACCCCAGCGTTTCTCGGAGACCGCGCCGGACTGGACCAGGGCGCTCATCTCCTCAACCGGGCGCGGCTCGCCGTCCACAAGCGGCGACAGATCGCTGCGTTCATCCTCGCCATCCTTGATCTGGACGATGGTGAATCCCTGTTTGTTCACTTTGGACTCAAACTCGCCAAGCCAATCCGTTTCCTGCTGCTCCGTCTGGCGCATGATTTCGTCACGGCGCTCACGGTACCACGCCTGCTCCAGAAGGCCGGGAATGTTGTCCCGCAGTTCCGCTATTGCGTCCTGAATCCGGCGGCGGAACCGCCCGGCGTCGCCGGGAGAAAAGTAGAGCACCCGCGGCCGATCCGGCTGGGGAAAGTTGTTGACGATCGTGATATCGCGCAGGCGTTCCGGAACAAACGGCTGCTCCTTGAGGATGCGTATAATTGTACTGCGTTTGCCCGTCCCCGAGTAGCCGGCGGCGTAGACGTTGTACCCTTTGGCGTGAATTGCCAGCGCAAGTTCCAGCGCCTGGATCGCACGGGGTTGTCCGATAATCCGTCCGGGGCGGTATTTGTCCTCCGGAACCTCGTCGGGGGAGATGGAAAAAAGCGCCACCGTCGGATTCAGGCGAAAACGGGAGATCGATTGCATAGCCGGCCAGTATAGCGCCGCTGCCCGATGCGGGCAAGAACGATCGGTGTTGCAAATGTTCACCGGCGAAAATACAATGTGAATACAAGTTATGAAAACGGAAGACAGAATCTACCAGGAAGCGCTCCAGGTTGCGACGATGTACTACTACCAGGGGCTGACAACCGAGGTGATCGCCCGGGAGATGAAATTTTCCCGCCCCAAAGTGAGCCGCCTCCTGAGCCACGCCCGCGCCACCGGGATGGTGGAGATCAGGATCGTCAACGTGCAGAGCATGTTGTCACCGCTGGAGGCGCGCATTCGCGAACGTTTCGGCCTGGAAGCGGTCCACATCGTCCCCACGCCGGAGCTGATGGGCGAGGTGATCTGGCTTGAACGCGTCGCCCGCTACACCGCCAATTATCTCAACACGATTCTCGACAACAACCTCACCGTGGCGCTCGCCTGGGGCACCACGATCAGCGAGATTACCGCCAACCTTGTGCCCAAACACCTTCCCGAGCTGACGGTGGTCCAGCTCAACGGTTCCGGAAACACCTTCACCCCGGACAACCGCTACGCCGCCAATATCCTGCAGCGTTTTGCCCAGAACTACGAGGCCAGCGCCGTCCTCTTTCCGGTACCAACGTTCTTCGATTACCGGGAAACCAAAGATGCGATGTGGCGTGAACGCAGTATCCGCCGGATCATCGATATACAGACCGACGCCGACGTGTTTCTGTACAGCATCGGTGCGGTGGACGCCGGCGTGCCCAGCCACGTCTACTCCCACGGCTATCTCGATCCCGCAGACATAGCCGAGCTTCAGCGTGAGCACGTTGTCGGGGATCTGGCTACCGTCTTTTTCCGCGCTGACGGCTCGTGGGAGGATATCGCGCTCAATAAACGTGCCAGCGGGCCGCCGCTTTCCCTCTACGGAGCCGGCAAGCGCTCAATTTGTGTGGTCAGCGGTCGCAACAAAGTACCCGGCCTGCTCGCAGCGCTCCAGGCGCGGCTGATGACGGAACTGATCGTCGACGAGCCGACGGCGCGCCAGCTGAGTCGTGAGGCGGGTATCGCGGAATCATCGGAGAACCACCAACTGTAAAGGAACGGGGCCATGCAGCAGACAAACGGACAGCAGACAAACGGACAGCACATGACAGTGACAGACCTGGACCGCTACCTGCGGTCGATCCTCCCCCTTGATGAGTTCACCCGGATAGATTCCTCCCGGAACGGCCTGCAGGTCGACCGCCGAAACCAGACGGTCCGCCGCGTGGCGTTCGCCGTGGACGCCGCCTACGACGTCTTCGAAGCGGCGGCCGCGTGGTCTGCAGACGTGCTGTTTGTGCACCACGGCCTCTTCTGGGGGCGGGAGGAGGTGCTCACCGGGCCGCACTACCGCCGCGTCGCGTACATGCTGGAACACGACCTGGCCCTGTACGCGGTTCACCTGCCGTTGGACGCGCACCTCTCGCTGGGCAACAACGCCGGTATGGCCGCGGAACTGGGCCTGCACGAGGTGGAGCCGTTCGGCCTCGTAAAGGGCACTCCCATCGGGGTTGCCGGGCGCTTCGCCGAGGCGGTTACCGTGGACCACGTTGTTGATACCCTCTTTGGCGACCGATACACGCCCCTGGCGGTCCTGCCCTTTGGCCCGCGGGAGATCCGGTCGGTCGGCCTGATCTCCGGCGGTGCCCCGCTGGAAGTTGATCAGGCGATCGATCAGGGACTCGACCTGTACATCAGCGGAGACGCCAACCACATCGCCTACCACCGTTGTCGGGAAGCGGGCATTAATGCTATTTTCGGCGGACATTACGCAACAGAAGTATGGGGAGTACAACGTGTGGCCGCAAAACTTGCCGCTGATACCGGTCTCGAAACAACTTTTCTCGATATTCCGACCGGCATGTGACGGGGCGATGGCGGTTTACCTGTCTACCGACGACGCCGAGGACGGACACGACCCGGACGAGCACACCCCGGGCATGATGCGCTCCTACGGCACATCTCTCGGAGCGCCGGAACCAAAAGAGCTGCTCACACCGCTGATTCTGACGGCGGTTATCGTCCTGCTCGACCAGCTGACCAAGTGGATCATCGTCGCCAACGTTCCCCTGTACTACGAAAGCGGCCTGACGATCGAAGTGATCGGCGATTTCTTTCGCATCATCCACGCCCGCAACCTCGGGATCGCCTTCAGCATCGGTGACGGTCTCCCGTTCTGGGTACGAAAAGTGCTCTTTGTTGCCCTGCCACTGGGGGTGATCCTGATCCTGTTTTTCGGGTTTTACGCCCACCGGGACACCACCCGCGGACAGCGGTGGATGGTCGCCGCAATTCTTGGCGGTGGCGTAGGCAACATCATCGACCGCATCTTTCGGCCCCTTGGTGTGGTTGATTTCCTGGACGTGAAGTTTTACGGTCTCCTGGGTATGGAACGGTGGCCGACGTTCAACGTCGCCGACGCCAGCGTGGTGGTCGGTGGGATACTGCTGATCATCGCGATGCTGTTCACCCCGCAGGAGCGAACATGAACAAAAAACTCAACACCGTGCTTTTCATCCTTGGCGCAACGCTCTTCAACATCGTGGTGATGATCGTTCTCTTTTTTATTCTGATGGTTGTCTTTGCCCGGTTTCTCGCACCGGCGCTCCCGCCGGGGGCCAACCAGATCATCCTGTTGGTACTTTTTGTCGCCTCAGTGGCACTGACCTACCTGCTGTACCACCGCATCATGCGCTATCTCACCACCAGGTACGACATGGAAAAATACATGGCGCCGCTGTTCAAGAGAAAGAAGTAGCGGCCACGCCCCGCCCTCAATACCCGTCGGACATCGCGCGGTTCTGGTCTTTCTTGTACAGCTCCGAGTACACAAACCCGCGGTTCTTGAGCTTGTCCTTCAGGTCCTGGGGAAACGGCATATACCGCCAGAAAATTGCGCGTATATCGCGTTCCAGCTTCTGCGTCCCCTCGCTCTCCTTGGTGATCCACAGAATGTAGTCCTGGATAAACTGGTCCTTCACATCACCCTTCAGCTTCTGCTCAGTGAACCACTGGTAATACCAGCCGGTGAGCCCCTCTTCCATCCAGTAGTGGGCGGCCTTTTCCTTGGCAACCTGCCACCGCAAGTCCCCCAGCGCCGAAATCACCGCCGGTTTCAGATCCTTCGGGTACATCGGTACCGCCAGGCGTCCACGGCTGGTGGCCCGGTTGTACCGTTC
>JAQIBO010000005.1 GCA_027859055.1 Spirochaeta sp. | reverse complement strand
AGGATGTAATGGGCTTCGCCGTCTTTGACTTTGACGTAGGAGATATCTTTGCCGGCGGCAAGCGCCAGATTGCTCGGCAGCGTCCACGGGGTCGTCGTCCAGGCGAGAATATAGGTGCCCGGCTGCTCCGTCAGTTCAAAACGCACGGTGATCGCCGGGTCGTCCACATCGTGGTATCCGCCGAGGTTGACTTCAAAGTTGGATAACGGCGTCGCCAGTGCGGGGCTGTAGGGCAGAATGTAATGCCCCTCGTAAATCAGTCCCTTCTCCCAGAGCCGCTTGAAGACCCACCAGATCGTCTCCATGTACTCCGGTTCCATCGTCTTGTAGTCGTTGTCGAAGTCAACCCAGCGGCCCATACGCGTTACGATCTGCCGCCACTCCCCGGTGTAACGAAGCACGATTCCGCGACACGCGTCGTTGAATTTGGCTACGCCGTACACGTCGATCTCGCCCGCGCCGGATATACCGAGTTCCTTTTCCATTTCGTATTCAACCGGCAGTCCATGACAGTCCCATCCGAAGCGGCGGACGACGCGTTTTCCCTTCATCGCCTGGTAGCGCGGGATAATGTCTTTTATGGTCCCGGGAACGAAATGTCCGAAATGCGGCAATCCCGTAGCAAAGGGAGGCCCATCGTAAAAGACGAACTGGTTTCCTTCGCTCCGTTGCTCCACTGATCGTTCAAAGATGCCGTCTGTTTCCCAGAATGCAAGGATATCCTCCTCCATCGCGGGAAAGCTCACCTTTGGATCTACGGGCTTGTACAAAATATCCTCCTCTTGCTCCACCACGACGCGCTCTCTGCTGTGGTGAATCGCGAAACCTATTCGTCGGGGGTTTCGTCCCGAATGACAAACCGAATGACTTCGGTGTCGTAGCGGTAAACGACGATGGCGGATCCAACCGGCAGTCGGTAGGGAAACGCCAGACGCCCGCCGGGATGCACCATCTCGAACATCGTTGAGCTTTCACCTTCGGGCCCGATGACCACCACGGCCAGTTCGACCGATACCGCATATTCCGGAAGCGTCCGGTCAAAAATGCCGAACCGTTCGTCCTCGTCGAGCTCGCGGACCGCTCGAATCGTCAGATCCACCGGTGTGTCGGTCTCAACCTGCGTACCCGGTTCCGGGTCCTGAGCCACAACGACGCCGTTCTGGCCGATCGTCGGCTGGTCTTCCAATGCAAAGATAAACGGAATATTCTCCCGGGACAGGACCTGCACCGCGTCGCGCCAGTCAAGTCCCAGAAACGTCGGCAGGGAGACTCGTTCCACGTCTGATCCACGGCTCACCGCAAAACTCACCTGTGTCTGCCCGGCGATATCCGTACCGGGGGGTGGGGTCTGTTCGATGATCGTACCTACCGGCATGTCATCAAATACGTAACTGACCGAATCGATGCGAAGCAGATCCTCTCCACCCGCCCCGATCGCCTGAATTTCCGCCTGGACCTCCTGAAGGGTCCGACCGCGGTAATCGGCGATCTCTTCAATCACCGCTCCCTGACTGACGATCAGCGTGATCCGGCGTCCCGCCCGGACGACCGCGCCCGCTTCGGGATCCTGAGAAATCACATGGCCCTGCAGCAGCGGGTCCGAGTGGTAGCGAAGCTGCACCTGTGGGTATAAGCCGCGTTCCTGCAGGCTGAGGAGGGCGTCAACCAGCTGTTCGTTCACGATGTCCGGGACTTGCGTCTGGTCGGGGCCGCGCAGCGTCAACAGAAAGCTGGTGAGCGCGGACAGGGTGAGAATCGCCGTAAGGCCGACAAAAGCCCAGACAGTGATGCGAAAGTACTTGCGATCGGGAGTCAGGTCCCGTTCCTTTTTTTTTCGTCTGAGAGAAGGTAGCCTGATCATGTTCATGCCTGTGTCAGGACCGTGCCGACAAAGCCCCGATTGCCGTTGAGAAACGAC
Source organism: Spirochaeta sp. (assembly GCA_027859055.1). Taxonomy (GTDB): domain Bacteria; phylum Spirochaetota; class Spirochaetia; order DSM-27196; family Alkalispirochaetaceae; genus Alkalispirochaeta. Next base: position 14,724 of record JAQIBO010000005.1, on the reverse strand, counting down.
TGAAAATCGACCTCGTTGCGCGCTTGCGGTTTAAGTCGGCGTACTGCAAGCAAGCCATCCGTGGTTTGTACCAAAATTCCGAACCGGTTGTCTACACCGAGGACCGTGCCGGGGGCGGGGGGTGTCGCCGGTGTTTTTGCGGGTCGTTCTTCACCTACCGCCGCCGGAACGGGTACCGCCTCGGTAATCTGCAGCGTCTCACCCTCCCATCCGCAGCGCACCCCCGGCCACGGCGTGTAGGCGCGCACCATCCGGTCCAGCTCCTCTGCGCTCTCCTGCCACGTCACCGCCCCGGCCTGTTTGGTGATCTTGTGGCACCACGTGGCCGCGGAGTGCTCCTGTTCCCGCCAATCCGCCTCGCCGGCGGCGATCAGTTTGACCGCCTGCGTCAGCAGCCGTGCACCGCGCGCGCCAAGATCGTCATGGAGCGCTGCTGCGGTTGTCCGCGGTCCGAGGGGAATCTCCTCCTGCAGGATTATGGCCCCGGAATCCATTTCCGGCGCGATCGCCTGAATCGTCACACCTGTGCGCGTGTCGCCGGCACGGATCGCCGCCTGAAGCGGGCTGGGACCGCGGTGGCGCGGTAACAACGAGGGATGCAGGTTAATCCCGCCGCGCGGGAAGAGCGCCATAAACCGTGGGCCGAAGATCTTCCCGTAGGCGACGGTCACCAGGAGATCCGGCGCCAGTTCCCGCACCGCCCTCCGTGCGTCCGCGTCAAGGCGCTCCGGCTGCAAAACCGGGATACCCGCCTCACGAGCGATCGTTTTGACCGGCGGAGGCGTGGGAATCCGTTTGCGTCCCGCCGGGCGATCGGGGTTGGTAAGAACGCCGACGACCGTGCCGGCCCCACCGGTGTCGGCAAGCAGCGCCTCCAGAGAGAAACAGGCGATCTCCGGGGTACCGGCAAACAACAACCGCAACGGTGCGTTCACTCGTCCCCCGGCTTGCGGTAGTTCCGGAGCAGCCGTTCCTGTCTCCGGCGGGACAGGTGTTCAAAGAAGAGGATCCCTTCCAGATGATCGTACTCGTGCTGAATCACCCGGGCGAGAATACCCGTCGCGTCAAGGCTGAAGTGGTTGGCCCCCTCGTCCCACGCTTCCACGGTAATTTCCAGCGGACGCCGCACGTCGGCGTACACGCCGGGGATGCTCAGGCACCCCTCTTCGTAGGCGCCCTCGTCCGGAGATACCGCAACGATCCGCGGATTGATAAAGACGCGGGGGTTATCTTCCGGAACGTGCACGACAAAGAGCCGGTCCATGCGCCCAACCTGCGGTCCCGCGAGGCCGATCCCCTTTTCGGCGTGCATCGCCTCCACCATCTCCGTGGTCAGGTGGACCAATTCATCGGAGATATCGGTAACATCGTCTGCTTTCATTTTCAGACGCTCATCTGGATGGTATACAAGAGAAATCACCGGTGCAGTGTACTTATAAGAGCTGGACCGGGTCTACATCGAGCTCCGTATAGACGCCGCGGTGGCGGGTGATCTCACCGCGAACGGAGGCGACGAGCTGGACAAGCGTCCCCGCCGAGGCGCCGCGGAGGATGATCTGGTAGCGCCAGTTGCGGTTGATCCGTTCCAGCGGCGCCGGTGCCGGTCCGAGGAGTTCCACGCCGGCAATATTCGCAATGCGTTGCCGCAACAGTGCCGCGATCGCATCCGCGGCGTTCTCGGCGTGATCGCGCCGGGAGGAACGAATTACCAGTCGGAGCAGCCGTGAGAACGGCGGAAACCGGAGCTCTCGACGGACGGCGAGTTCGTCCCGGTAAAACCCCTCGATGTCCATACGCACCGCCTGCAGAATCGCCGGATGCTCCGGCCGCATCGTCTGGACGATCACCTCTCCATCGGTGCGAAACCGCCCCGCACGCCCGGCGACCTGGACGATCAACGCAAACGTCCGCTCGGCGGCACGAAAATCGGGCAGGCTCAGGCCCGTGTCGGCCATCACGATTCCCACCGTCCGCACCCGCGGAAAATTGAGCCCTTTCGCAACCATCTGCGTACCAAGCAGTACGTCGATCTCGCCGGAGGCGAACCGATCGAGGAGTTCACCGAGGGCGCCCCGCTTTCCGGTCACATCGGTATCCAACCGGGCGATCCGCATATTCGGCAGTTCCCGAGTAAGATCCTCCTCGATCCGTTCCGTGCCAAAGCCGGTATACCCGACATCCAGGGAACCGCATTCGGGACAGACGGTGATCGGTTTTGTGCGATACCCGCAGTAGTGGCACACCATGCGTCCCTGTTGCTTGTGGTAGGTCATCGGCACCGAGCACTTCGGACAGTCGCTCTGGTAGCCGCAACTGCGGCACTGAAACACGCCGGCGTAGCCGCGCCGGTTCAGAAAAAGGATGCTCTGAGCGCCCATCGCGTGGGTTTCCACCAGCGCATCTTTCAGCACCGGTGACAACAGCGTGCCGGCACCACGGACGTTTTCCACCCGAATCGCGGGAAGAGCGCCCCCGGAAAGGCGCCGGGTCAGGTCGATGCGCTGCAGCCGTCCGGCTTGCATCAGGTGCCACGCCTCGACCGACGGTGTCGCCGATCCCATAACGCAGGCGGCGCCGGCGCGACGGGCGCGCCACAGCGCCACCTGCCGCGCGTGGTAACGCGGCGCGGTCCCCGCTTTGTAGGAACTTTCGTGTTCCTCGTCGATCACAACCAGCCCGAGGTCCCGCACCGGGGCGAACACGGCGCTGCGCGCACCCACCACCAGAAGCGCCTCGCCACGGCGCACACGCTGCCACTCACCAAGGCGTTGTGACGGGGTCAGTCCGGAGTGCAGCATCGCAACCCGGCCCCCGAACCGGCGCGAGATGTGCTCAAACAGCTGGTGGGTCAGCGCGATCTCCGGAACCAGATACAGAACGCTGCGACGTGCGGCGATCATCTGTTCCGCTACCCGCAGAAAGACCTCCGTTTTGCCGCTGCCGGTTATACCGTAGAGGTAATACCACGCCTCGGTGTCCGTTTTCGCGGCTCCGGTGATACGGGCGATCGCCGCTTCCTGTTCGTCGGACAGGACGATCCGATCCGGCTCCGTTTCCGGCTCGTCACCGGTCAGCTCCGGCAGATCCTTGCCGCGACGCGCCCCGGGCAGCATCGCCGAAAGCACTTCGCCGAGAGGGCTCAGATAGGTGGCGGAAACCCAGCGCGCGAGCTCAAGAAACTGTTCGTCAAACAATGGGACGCTATCGAGGACGCGGGATATCGGTTTGAGCTGTTCAGGAGATGCACGTTCGGAAGAGGGGGTCGCGGGCGCTCCCGGTACGGCGTTGCCGGTCGCCACGACCGCTCCGGTGACGGTACGGCGGCCAAACGGAACGATAACGCGCACCCCGACGGAAACCTCGCCAAGTTCTTCCGGCACGAGGTACGAAAACGTACCGTCCACAGGAACCGGAACCGCTACTTCAACCGTCGCTGTTCCCACTACTCCGTCCGCGCCGCGGTATGGCCGGCGTTGTCAATAAGCCAGTTTCTGACCGTCTTGAGATCGTCCCATACCGGACGACGCCAGGCGGGATTCCGCAGGACCCCGCTGGGATGAAAGGTCGGTATCAGCGGAATACCCTCATAGTGGTACATCGTGCCGTGAACGCGGGTAATACCGTGGCTGGTACCGGTCAAAATGCGCATGCTGATTCGACCGAGCGTGAGAATGAGGCGTGGTTGTACCAGGGCGATCTGCTCCTGAAGATACGGACGACACGCGTCGCTCTCCTCCGGACTGGGGTCACGATTCCCCGGTGGACGACACTTGACGATGTTGGCGATAAAGACGTTTTCCTCTCGGGACAAGCCGATCGCCGTCAGCCATTTGTCCAGGTATTGCCCGGCATTGCCGACAAACGGTTCACCCTCGGCGTCTTCCTGTGCCCCCGGGCCCTCACCGACGATCATCACCAGGGGGTCAAGAACGCCACGCCCGGGAACGGCGTTTGTACGGCCTATGGAGAGGGGACACCGTTGGCACTGTCTGATCTGAGTCGCCAGCTCCTCGAGGCGTGCTCGCCGCGCATCCGCGGACAGTTCGTGCGGAGTCGCCGGTCCACCCTGCGGCGTTCCGGAATGTACTGCTCCGTCGTCGACCGCGCCGCGCAGTTGTACATCGCGCGGCTGGTGCGGTGGTACCTCCGGGGCCGGATCAAACCGGTCCAGGAAGCCGGCGAAACGCTCGTCGAACGGGGTCGTTGGCTCTCCCGGTGCGATGACCGACACGCTCCGGTTCAATACGCCGTACCACCGTTTCAGCCTGTCCAGATCACTCACTGTTCGTACTCCACATCGTGTAAAAATAGTCCCCACGCCGGAGCGGTTGTCCCCGCCCGCCTGCGTTCCCCCATCGCAAGTAACGTCCCGATCGTCTCCTCCGGTGGTTTGCCCCGAAGCTGCAATCGCTCCCGTTCCACCAGGGTGCCGACGATCGATCGTACCATATGCCACAAAAAACCATCAGCACCGATCGCGTACTCCAGGTGTTCTCCGCTCCGGCGCCAATGGGAATATCGGACCGTCCGAACCATACTGGTCTGGTCTTTCCGGCGTGCTGCAAAGGTGGTGAAGTCGTGGGTTCCCACGAACGCCGCCGCATCGGCGTTCAGCCGATCCACATCAGGCATCTCCCGGACGCGCCACGCGTACGCGCGCAGGTGCGGAAGCGTGTGCGTTCCAACCACAAGACGATACCGGTAGTGCCGCAGGCGGGCGTCAAAACGGGGGTGAAACGCGGAAGCAACCTCCCGGGCGGACATGACGCGCACATCCACCGGCAGACGGCTGTTGATCGCCGCCGGCATCTCGCGCATGCCGATCGTCATTCGGTCGGTATCAAACGCGACGTACTGTCCCGTCGCGTGAACTCCCGCGTCGGTCCGGCCCGCGGCGATCGTCGCGACCGGGTGTTCGTGAAGCGCGTGGAGAGCATCTTCAAGCACGGCCTGAACCGTCCGCTCCGTGACTTGCCGCTGATACCCCGCGAACCCGGTGCCGTCATAGGCGACACGAATCAAAACCCTTCGCATCACGCCTCCGGGTCAGGTTCTCCGTCGTCGAGCTCTTTGCTGATCGCCTCGTACACCTCCCGGGCGTTGTCGAGAATCGCCGCCGGTTTGTGTTTGCTCGCCTTTCCCATTCCGAAGATCCGCGCCACCGTCCGTTTGGCGCGCCCGAGGGCGTTGCGCCGCATCTCCGGGTCGCTCCGTGGTCCGTATTCAAACTCGAGGAGTCCCGAGAGGTACAGCACCCCGTCGTACCCGTAGTTCTTGTCGATATCCGGGCCCAGCGTCTTGGCACCGGACAGGGGCTGCGTCCCGTCCTGTTCACCTTCGACGGCGCGACTGTAGTAGTAACGCGCCTTGCGGTAGAACACTGCCGCCATGTAATCGAAGTTCTCCGTCGGCCGACGGCGATGCAGATCCGAACAGAGCCAGGCGGCTCGCAACTGACACAAGCCGGACTTGAACAGCGGCGAAAATTGCTTGGGAAAGTGCTCATAGGTCATCGTCGCAAATACGTAGCTCGCCACACCCTCGGGCAGGCCACGCTCACCGGTAAAGTCGAGGTCCGGGAAGACGTCCGCGAGCGCATCCTGTCGCGCCGGGATCCCCTCTTCCACAGCGGGGAGAACCTTGTCCGGAAGCAGGAGAAAATCGTCGTCAAAGGTGGCATAGTAGCAGTTCGGACAGACGGTGACCGGATAGATCAACGGAAACACCTCGCCGTATTGCTGGGACACCTCGTAGTTTCGCCGCAGTTCCCTGGTCAGATTGCCGGCTATCTGCCGGCCCCGACCGGTACGCATCTCCTCGCGATAGATCTTTTCGTCACAAACGGGACAGGTGATCGGACTTTTGGAAAAAAACGTTAATGACGCCGCCATCAAAACCCTCCGGGGTCTATCCCTCGATCACGACCATCGCGATCGCATGTTCCTGTTCATGGGTCAGTGAAAGCCACAGTTTGCTGCCGCCAATCCGGTGCAACGCCTGCTCTGCCGGCCCGATGACGTGGAGCTCCGGCTTACCGAGGGCGTCGTTCACGACCCACACATCGCGAAGGCCGAAGCCCCGGAAGCCGGTACCGAGCGCCTTTGCGAACGCTTCCTTCGCAGCAAACCGTGCCGCAAGGGAGAGCGCGGCTCCGTCACGTCGTTCGTAGATCGCCTCGCGCTCGCGGTCGGCAAAATATCGGCGCAGCAACGTTTCGTCTTCCAGCCAGCGGCGCATTCGGGGCACTGCAACCACATCGATTCCGATTCCCCGGATCATTCACCGGCTCCGACCCGAAGTTGCACCGATGTCGGCTCATACCGGAGAACCACAAATCCCGACGGGACTACCGGTCGTACGGGAAGGCGCACCGTTCCCGGCTCTTCGATCTGGGATGCGTCCACCGTCAGCTGCAGATCTCCGGCGGTGACCTCTTCAAGCTCCACCTGCCGTGCCTGCACACGGATCAGACCGGTGGGAATATCCTGCTCCACCGCAAGATCCGCCGGAAGACCGGTTACGATCAGCTCCACCGGCTCAAATGTCTGTAACACCACCGCCTCGTCGATCAGCCCGCGAATTTCGACGATGTCACCGCCGGGAAACAGAACCAGCGGGTCCGGCGGGACCAGGCGTATCCGTTCAGTGAAGTCCTCCCGCCGATTGGAAAGATCGACGTCTTCAGTGGTGACCTGGTTCACCTCTTCAAGAACACTTCTGGGCCCTTCCACTTCCACCGATGAGGGGGTCATGATGAGCTGGATCAGTTCGTACCCGGAGGGCGGAAACCCGCTGGTGGCGGGAACGACCTCGAGGCTCTTCAGCAGTCTTTCCTCGAGACGGATCACCACCGCATCCGGTTCCGCGGTAACCTCAAGGGTCCCGGTGCCCGCGGCGGCACCCCTCCGCTCAATTTGAACCGGTGCGGTGAACTCGCCCTCTTCGGAAAACCGCCGCAGGTTCAGATATGCCCGCAGATCCTCGGCGACGATACGAAACACCTGTTCAGACTCGCCGCGGATTTGAAGGCGGACCTGGCGGGGATAGCTGGAGGCGGGAACAAGTTCTTCATTGAGCTCCAGCTGAAGCGGTACCGTAACGAAGCGCTCTTCCAGACGGGAAATGTCGTGGTATACCAGCAACAGAATCGCCGCCGCAAGAGAGAGGATCTTTGCCGGCCAGTTTCGTACGATCCGGGAGAACGCGTTCCTAATCTGCAAGGTCCGCAACCTCCTCTTTGGGTGGCCCGGCGCGCCGGTTGTCCACGTTCAGCAAGTCCGACAGGCGGTCTCGGACCTCGTCACTGCTCAGATCGTAGTAGAGGTTGGCGTCGTGAGCCAGTGTCATCGATCCGGTCTCCTCGCTGACCACCAGGACCACCGCATCACTTTCCTCCGCCAGGCCCAGCGCCGCACGGTGCCGCGTCCCGAAGCTGCGGCGAACATCCGTCTGTTCCGAAAGGGGCAGAAAACATCCCGCGGAGACGATCCGTCCCTCCTCGACAACCACCGCACCGTCGTGAAGCTCCGTATCGTGGCTGAAAATCGTCAAAAGCAGGGCGGAGGTCACCTCTGCGTCGATAGATGTGCCCGTTTCGATGATGTTTTTCTGGCCGACCGACAGGGTAAACACGATCAGGGCGCCGCGCCGGCGATAAGAGAGCACCTCCGCAGCGCTCATAACCGCATCGATCTGTTGCGGCTGCGCCCCGGAACTCAGATGCAACCACGTACGCTGGCCGATTCGCGTGAAGATCTTCCGCAATTCCGGCTGAAAGATGATCGCGATACCGATCACAAAGCTGGGCGCGAGGATATTGATGATCCACAACACGGTGGACAGGTTCAAGAAGAACGAAACCGCATAGAGAACGCCGAGGAACAGCGCTCCCCGGACGAGCTGGACCGCCCGGGTCTGCACCAGGATCTGGTATCCCCGATAGATCAGAAAGCTGAGCAGGACAACGTCGAGAACGGGGGTAATGAATTGCTGTACGAGACCAAAATCCTGCAGCGCCGTCATAAATGGTGTTCCTGCGTCGAATTGTACAACAGGGACGGGGCGGATTGGTAGCTGTCAAACGGACCGATTGCGAACAAACCGGGATTTGTCCGCACAAAAAAAGGAACCACAGGGCACAGAGCACCCATGATTCCTGATCTGTACACAGATGTACGCCGAGGGAACCGGCGTGTTACCGGTTCCGCTTCTTGTGTCGGTTTTTCCGAAGCTTCTTCTTCCGTTTATGCGTTGCTATTTTCTTGCGTTTTCGTTTCCGTCCGCAGGGCACAAGCGTTCTCCTTTGTCGAATTGGGTCGACAGTATGCAGATAGCGCGGCTGCCTGTCAAGGATCCTGGGCAGGATCTTCGGCAACCGCGTTCAACCAGTCGACGATCTGTCGCACTACGCGATCCGAATCGTCGGCGGGAAACCATTGAACCAGGGGCAGGCGGCGAAAAAAGAGCTCCTGTCGTTTCGCATACCGTCTGCTGTTCCGGGCGATCTCCGTTGCAACCGCGCTGAGGACGTCAGCGGACCACGGCGGTCTTCCTCCGACGGCAAGAAACTCACGGTATCCGATACTCCGAAACCCCGGCTCATCACCGGCCCAGCCTGACGCAAGGAGGTGCGCCACCTCGTCCGCCAGCCCCTCCGCCATCATTTCCGCGACGCGGAGGTTGATGCGCCGGTACAGTTCGCTCCGCTCCCGGGAGAGACCGACAACCAGCGGATCGATCCCCCCTCGCAGGGTGTCCGGAACCGGAAACGACGACAGCGGTCGTCCCGAGAGGCGGTACACCTCCAGCGCGCGAAGCACCCGGTACGCGTCGTTCGCTGCGATCCGCTCGTCCGTTGTCGGATCAACAGCGTGCAACCGCTCCCGCAGCGCCGAAAGCCCCTCACGGGCGAGCTCGCCCTCCAGGGCGGAGCGCACCGCCGCGCTGGACGGTGGTGTATCCGGCAGACCCATAAGGTACGCCTGTAGGTAAAACGCGGTTCCGCCGGAGATAATCGGCACGGCGCCACGCCGCTGAATCTCCGGTACAAGCCGGTCACACGCGCTGAGGAAGCGGCCGGCATCAAATGACTCGTCTCCGTCGACAACATCGATCAGGTGATGCGGGATCTGTTCCCGCGTGTCAGCGTCAGGTTTTGCCGTTCCGATATCAAATCCGCGATACACCTGGCGTGAATCAGCGGAAATCACCTCGAACCGGAACTCCGGTACCCCCCGTGCAATCGCCTGCAACGTTGCCGTTTTTCCAGACGCGGTCGCACCAAAGAGGATAATCGGATTGTGGTCGCGAAGCGATGACGGTGAGAGTCCCGTCGAAGTGGGGTGTACGGTTATTCGGTCAGTTCGAATCGGACATCCTCGTTGATGATCTCCGCAATCGCCTGGGATACGACTTTGTCGCCCTCTTCGTTCACACTGCCGTGTTCGTCGGAGCTGAACGCCCGGCGGATCTCTCCGATCTGATGCGCCCGTCGAACGATCGCCGAGGTAACCTGATATACGTTTCTGTTGTCTTCCAATAGCCGGTCAAGGGGTATCGCCATTAGGCCTCCAACGGTGATAATAGCCGACAACACGTCTCCAGTGCAAGATCGTGTACTTGACGAAACTTGACGAATCTGGCCGTATCAATAAACAATCGGCGCAAGAGGAACGGATGGAATGGCAGAAACGGCACTGGTAATAGTTGAGTCACCTACTAAAGCGCGGACGATCAAGCGGTTTCTTCCGAAGAATTTCGTCGTTGAGGCGAGTATCGGGCACGTCCGCGATCTCCCTCAGTCCGCTTCGGAGATTCCGGCGAAGCACAAAAAGGAAGCGTGGGCCCGAATCGGCATCGATGTGGAACGCGATTTTGCGCCGCTGTACGTGACCCCCAAAGGGAAAGCCAAGGTCATCCGCCAGTTGAAACAGCAACTGAAAGAGGCGGACGTCCTGTACCTCGCAACTGATGAGGACCGTGAAGGGGAAAGTATCTCCTGGCATCTGCTGGAGATCCTCAAACCGAAAGTTCCGGTACGGCGGCTCGTCTTTCACGAGATTACCAAAACCGCTATACAACACGCGCTGGAAAACTACCGCTCGGTAGATCTCAAACTGGTCCGGGCTCAGGAAACGCGCCGCATCCTGGACCGGTTGTACGGGTATACCCTTTCGCCGCTTATCTGGAAAAAGATCGCCTACGGCCTGTCCGCCGGCCGCGTTCAGTCTCCGGGACTGCGGATGATCGTTGATCGGGAACGGGAACGGGTTCGCTTTCGCGCCGCCGAATACTGGGATCTGCTGGCGCGGCTGGAAAAGCCGGGAACCGCTCCTGCCTTCGATGCGCGTCTGACCGAATACGGTGGGAAGCGTCTGGCCGGGGGAAAAGACTTTGATCAGCTCACCGGTACACTCAAGCATGACGGGGTGATTCAGCTCACCGCCGCTGACGCTCAGAAGTTGCAGGGAGATCTGAACGACGGAACGTGGACCGTTGAAGATGTCACCTCCCGGGATGTGACGAATCGCCCGGCACCGCCGTTTATCACATCGACGCTCCAGCAGGAGGGCAACCGCAAGCTCGGTCTGAGCGCCCGGGAGACGATGCGGACCGCACAACGTCTGTACGAGGAAGGGTTTATTACCTACATGCGTACCGACAGCCCGACGCTTTCCACCGAGGCGGTTGCCGGCGCCCGTTCCCAGATTGAATCGCTGTACGGCGCCGATTTCCTGTCCGAATCCCCGCGACAGTTTTCCGCAACCGGCCGCGACGCCCAGGAAGCCCACGAGGCGATCCGCCCGGCGGGAACGGAGTTCCGCCATCCCGAGGAGACCGGCCTCAGCGGCCGGGAGCGCTCGTTGTACGAATTGATCTGGAAACGTACCGTCGCCAGCCAGATGGCAGACGCGAAGAAACGCTCGATGGCGGTGAAAATTCGCGTAGGTGACGCGCGCTTCACCGCGAACGGGAACAGTATCGTCTTTCCCGGCTTTCTGCGCGTGTATGTCGAGGGCAAAGACAACCCCGAGGCCGCTCTGGAGGACAAGGAAGTGCTGCTTCCGCCGCTTGAGAGCGGTGATTCGTTGTCGGTACAGAGTCTGGACACTGAACAGCACCAGACCAAGCCGCCGGCGCGTTACACCGAGGCGTCTCTGGTCCAACGCCTCGAGAAGGAGGGGATCGGCCGGCCGTCCACCTACGCGTCGATCATCAACACCCTTTATGAACGAAACTACATCCGTCGTCAGGACCGCAGTCTGGTCCCGACGTTCACCGGGATGGCGGTTGTCGAACTCCTGGAGGATCACTTCGAGGAGCTGATCACGTACAGCTTCACCAGCAACATGGAAACCGCCCTGGACGAGATCGCCGTAGGGGAACGCGATTCGTTACACTATCTGCAGGATTTCTACCTGGGTGAGACCGGCCTCCAACAACGGGTTGAACAGCGCGAGAGCGAGATCAAACCGGAGCACTCCCGGAGTATCGCGTTGCCACAACTCTCGGAGCACCAGGCGGTCAAAATCGGCCGCTACGGCGCGTATATCGTCCATCAGGCCGACGGCGAGGAGATTCACGCGTCGATTCCGGAGGAATACGCCCCGGCGGACCTGACCGAATCGGATATCCACGAGCTGATTGAGATCCAGAAAAACGGACCTGAGCCGATTGGCACCCACCCGGAAACCGGTGACAACGTGTACTGCCTGACCGGCCGATACGGCCCGTATCTGCAACTGGGAGAGACCCCGGAGGATGAAAGCAAACCCAAGCGGGCAAGCCTGCCGAAAGGTGTGCGTCCCAGTGAGGTGTCGATGGAGCTGGCGGTCAAGCTTCTCAGCCTGCCCCGGACGCTCGGCGTTCATCCGGAAAAGGGCACCGAGGTGGTCGCCAATATCGGTCGATTCGGTCCGTTTGTGGTCACCGACGGCGAATACCGGTCGCTCAAGAAAGACGACAACGTCTACACGATCGACCTTGACCGCGCGCTGGAACTCCTCGCTCAGGAGAAAAAGGGACGCCGTGGGTCAACGGTCCTGAAAGACTTTGGCCAGGACCCCTCGGGGAAACGCAAAGTGGCGATCTACGACGGCCGGTACGGCCCGTATATCAAAGCGGGAACCAAGAACATCTCCCTTCCGGAAGAACTGCGCACCAGCGAGGCGATCGAGTCACTCACTCTGGAGCAGGTCCGGGAGATCATCAAATCCAAAGAGTGATACGAAACTACCCTTCCAAAATCCGTACGCGTATGGAATACTGTGTGTACATCCATCTTGGAGGCACGAATCAACATGATTATTCTCACGCTCAACTGCGGTAGTTCGTCTGTTAAATATCAGCTTTACGACTGGAATCAACGGGACGTTCTGGCCAACGGCGTCGTGGAGCGCGTGACCCAGACAGGATCTCGGATCCTGCACAAAGTTCCCGGCCGCGATGAACTCGAGATCGATCACGAATGCCCCGACCATACGGAAGCGATTCAGTTGATCATGGATACGCTGTTGAGTCCGGATCACGGCGCGATTTCGTCGATGGACGAGGTCAAAGCGGTGGGACACCGCGTCGTCCACGGTGGTGAGAAGTTCAAGAAATCGGTCATCGTGGATGACGGAGTTATCGAGACGTTTCGTGAGATCCAGAATCTCGCGCCGCTTCACAACCCGGCGAATATTCAGGGCATTACCGCAGCGCGAACGGTCCTGCCTGAGGTACCCCACTGCGCGATCATGGATACCGCCTGGCACCAGACGATGCCGGCCCATGCGTACACCTATGCGGTCCCCTATTCGTGGTACCGGAACAGCGGCGTTCGCCGTTACGGTTTTCATGGGACTTCATTTCTTTACACCGCAAAGCGCGCTTCGGTACTCCTCGGCAAAAAACCGGAAGAGACGAACCTGATAATTGCCCACATCGGCAACGGCGCGAGCATCTGTGCGGTGAAAAACGGCGTTTCGGTGGACACCAGCATGGGCCTCACTCCGCTCGAGGGGCTGGTCATGGGTACCCGCAGCGGCGATATCGACCCGGCCATTCCCTTTTACATGATGAACCAGGAAGGTATATCGCCGGATGAGCTGGAACGGACGCTGAACAAGAAAAGCGGCGTCCTGGGTATCACCGAGGAGTTTGTTGACCGTCGTGATATCGAAATTGCCGCCTCTGAAGGGAACGCCCAGGCGCAGCTGGCGGTCGACGTTGAGTCCTACCGCATCCGGAAGTATATCGGCGCCTACGCGGCGGCGATTGGCGGCGTGGATGCGGTGGTGTTTACCGCCGGTGTCGGCGAGCGTGGCCCCACAATCCGCGGCAAGGCGCTGGAGGGGCTCGGTTTCATGGGGATCAAAGTGGATCCGGAAAAGAACGAGCTTTCAAAAACCAAGAACGCCGAGACCGATATCAGTGCCGATGACTCCCCGGTCCGTATTTTTGTGATTCCCACCGACGAAGAGTTGGTTATGACCGAGGACACGTATGCGCTGGTCAACGGCACCTATGATATTCACACCAGCTTTGCCTATTCCTTTCAGGCGCCTGACTACATCAACGCCGAGCGGAACGGATGCGTTGACAAGGACTTTTCCAAGTTTTCCGGTCTGGATCGGATCGTCGTCTCCCCGCCGTCAACAACGGCGGTCGATAATCCCGAGTGTGACTGATGATTCTTACGATCGACGTGGGCAACACCAACGTTGCCTTCGGCATCTGGGACGGCACCGGGTGGATTGAACACTGGCGTCTTCACACGGACCCGGAACAGACGCCGGATGAGTATTTCGTTCTTTTTCAGAACCTGCTCCGTCTCTCCGAACACCGACTGGCCGATATCCGGCGGGTGGTGATCAGTTCCGTAGTTCCCACGTTGACCCCGACGATCGTTCGCGTTTCCCGGCGGCTGACGCAACAGGAGCCGCTGCTGATAACCCACGCCCTCATTACCGGTCTTGATCCGGACACGCCGATTCCACCGGAATTGGGGAGCGACCTGCTCAGTAACGCCGTCGCAGCGTTTCACCGATCCGGGACGGGTGCAATCGTGGTGGACTTCGGTACCGCCCTCAGCTTTACGGCGGTCTCCGGGGATGGCAGGATTCTCGGCGTGAACATCGCGCCCGGTCTGCGGAGCGCTGTGCGGTCGCTGAGCAGCAGCACCTCACAACTCCCCATCGTGGACCTCACTCCGCCACCGCACGCGCTGGCGCGGACAACCGAACATGCGATCCAGGGGGGTATCGTGTTCGGGTACGTCGGGCTGATCAAGGAGCTTATCTCCCGCATGTCCGCCGAGATGGACCAGCCACCCCGCGTGTTCGCAACCGGCGGACTGGCGGAAACGTTTGCACCGACGGCGGGCTGCTTTGACGAAGTTGACCAATGGCTCACCCTGGACGGGCTGCGCATTCTCGCCGACCTGAATCCCGCCTGACCAGACAGGTATGCCGACCGGCACCGTGGCCTCACCCGGACACGGTGCGGGCGCTAACCGGTCTCCGCGATGCGCGGGGCCGTGCCGGGGATCGAGTAGGAGGCGGGGTTACCCCCGCCGTCCTCTCACACCACCGTACGTACGGTTCCGTATACGGCGGTTCATGAATGACTCCGATGCGTTCGCATCAGATCCAGCAGTGAAATAAGTCCATGGTTGTCAAAGTAGCTCTTTGGGTACGCGTGGTTCATATGGCTTGCCCCAGAATTCCACCAAGGCCCACGGCC
>JAQIBO010000415.1 GCA_027859055.1 Spirochaeta sp. | reverse complement strand
ATGTCGCAGATGGGCCGTACGTAGTTATTCAGGAGGAATGCGATGAGTGCAAAAATCAGACTGAAACGCTTTGGAACAAAAAAGCGACCGTTTTATCGAATTGTCGTGGTGGACAGCCGCGCACCGCGGGATGGACGTGCCCTTGACGAGCTCGGGTTGTATCATCCGATTGAAGCGGGCGAGTCGGAACAGCTCCGCTTTGACGAGGAAAAAGTGCGTGAATGGCTGCGCAAAGGTGCCCAGCCCTCAGCGACGGTAAAAAAGCTCCTCAACCGCAGCAATGTGAGCGTTAAATAGCCGTTCGCGGTAAAAGGAGTGTGTATCGGTGGAACGAGAACTGGTTGAATATATTGCCAAAGCCCTGGTGGATGAGCCTGAAGGTGTCGAGGTGAATATGATCGAGGGCGAGAAGTCCACGATACTGGAGTTGAAAGTAGCTCCTGATGATGTGGGAAAAGTGATCGGCAAACACGGGCGTATCGCAAAAGCGGTTAGAACGGTGCTTGCCGCAGTGTCAACCCGAACAGGCAAGCGGGTGGTCCTGGAGATCCTTGACTGACGCCGTCTCCGGCATGTCGACAGTCGTTATCGGCCGGGTGCGAAAACCTCATGGTGTCCGCGGCGCGGTCAAGGTGGAATCCTATTCCGGTGAAGCGGGCCATTTTCGGGCGCTGGAAACGGTGGAGCTTGTTCGGGACGGGCGTGTTCGACCGATGGAGATAATTTCCGTGGCGGTTCACAACGGAGTGCCGGTCGTTCAGTTTCGTGGAATCGACACGCCGGAAATTGCCCGCACCATATCCGGTTGGGAGATCCGCGTTGACCGTGAACAGGCGGCGAAGCTTGACACGAACGAGTATTACGCTGCGGATCTTGTCGGGTCGATCGTTGTCGTGGACGGGGAACAGGCCGGGCGTGTTCGTGCGGTTGTCGACGGCTCACAGGCTCCGTTACTCGAGGTCGAGTTGTCGGACGGAAGGTCGCCGGTTCTCATACCGTTCATGGACCGCTTCGTCGGCGATGTCGACACCGTCGCGGGCCGGATAGAGATCAACGAGCGATGGATACTGGATATCGAGTAAGTGTTCTAACGCTCTTTCCGGATATTGTGGATCATTATTTTCGGACCTCGATCGTTGGAAAAGCGGTGGATCGCGGCGCTCTCCAACCGGATGTGGTAAATATCCGCGATTTCGCGGAAGATAAACACCGCACCTGCGATGACGCACCATACGGAGGCGGCGCGGGAATGGTTCTTCTGCCGGGACCGCTGGCGAAGGCGTTGGACTCGGTTGACGCGCACCGTCGTCACGTGGTATTTCCAACTCCTTCGGGAGTTCCGTTTCGGCAGAGTGATGCCGCGCGGTTGGCTGCCACGGAGGACCTTGTCCTGATCTGTGGGCGGTACGAAGGGATTGACCAGCGGATTATTGACGAGTACGTCAACGAGGAAATATCCATCGGTGACTACGTGCTCTCCTCGGGAGAGTTGGCGGCGATGGTAATTATCGACGCGTTATACAGATTGAGAGAGGGGACAATCCGGCGGGAAAGCGTTGAGGAAGACAGTTTTCAGGACGGCCTGCTGGAACATCCGCATTATACCAGACCGGTGGAATTCCATGGCCGGTCTGTACCTGACGTACTGTTGTCGGGGCACCATGAACAGATAGCCGGATGGCGACGCCGGGAGAAAATTCGGAAAACGGCCCGTGTACGGCCGGATCTTCTTGCGGCTGCCGATCTTCACCCGGATGAAATCGGTTTTGCGACGGGTGTGTTAGAACATAAAGGTGTGGAAGATGTACGCAATCAAGACGGTTGAAGCGCGACAGATGAAAGAGAGTCTCGACGATTTTCGAATCGGAGATACGGTGAAAGTTCATTTTCGCATCGTTGAAGGTAAAACGGAGCGGACTCAGATCTACGAAGGGCTCGTGATCGCGCGTCGTGGCGGTGGGGTGCGCGCTTCCGTAACGGTTCGTAAATTGAGTTACGGCGTCGGTGTTGAACGCGTTTTTCCGCTGCACAGCCCCCGTGTTCAGCGAATTGAAGTAACCCGCCGGGGGCGGGTACGTCGGGCGAAACTGTATTACATTCGGGACCGCGTCGGAACAGCGGCGAAAGTTCCCGAGTTAATTCGAAAGAAAAAAGCCTGATCGACCGCTGGTCGCGTGGAACCGGCCCCCTCTGACCGGATAGTATTGCCTGCGCTGAAACAAACAGCGCAGGCGCCCCGTGCAGCTCTGCGCGACGGACAAATCTTACACCTGCAGGTAAAGCACGCCCGAAACGGCGTGGCCAAACTGGTCGGCGGCGGTGTCACCCTCCCAGCCGGCGATCTTGCATAACTCAAGCGGGGCGAGGCACTGAC
>JAQIBO010000389.1 GCA_027859055.1 Spirochaeta sp. | reverse complement strand
AGTTTGCCTTTTCCCGGGAATACCTTGCTGGTCTTGGGGAGACTACCCAGGAAACTAGGCAAGAAACCGGGGAAACAACTAGGCAACAAACTAGTCAAGAAACTAGGCAAGAAACTGAGGAAAGGCCTTTATCGACATCTGCCCAGGAGATTTTGCGCCTCATTAGAGAGAATCCAGACATTACAGCTCGAGAATTGACCGAGGAGACCTCATTGACGTTCAAGGGTGTGCAGTGGAATCTGGCTCAGTTAAAAGAAGCAGGGGTACTGCGACGGGTCGGTCCAAAGAAGTCCGGCCACTGGGAAATCATCGACGAGGAAACACCATGAGCAAAATCGGCGAGATCGAACGGCGCACGCAGAACCGGGTTGTTTCCTTTCTCACAGACCTGCCCGCCTACCAATACCTCGGGAACTGGGAGTACCAGCCCCGAACCACCAACATCGAATCGGACCTTCTCACGGACTGGCTCCACTCTCGGGGCTACGACACCGTGGTGGTCGGCAAAGCGATCCAAAAGCTCACGAAGACCGCGGCCCTCGGTGGCGCCCGGACTCTCGCTGCGGTAAACCGCGCGGTCTACGATCTCCTGCGCTACGGGGTAAAGGTGGTCCCCCACGCCGGGGCGCAGACGGTGACTGTGCCGCTGGTGGACTGGGCCAACCCGGAAGCCAACCGGTTCGGTTTTGCCCAGGAGGTGACCGTCGTCGGGAAGGCGACCAAGCGCCCGGACATCGTGATCTACCTGAACGGGATCGCCGTTGTGGTGCTGGAGCTCAAGCGGGCGTCGGTTTCGGTGACCGAGGGGATTCGCCAGTCTCTGAGCAACCAGACTCCCGACTTTATCGAACCGTTTTTCACCACCGTCCAGATGGTGCTGGCCGGGAACGAAACGGAAGGGGTGCGTTACGGCGTTATCGGTACTCCTGAGAACTACTGGTTGCGCTGGACCGAGGAACGGCCCGACGGGGACGCTGCAACGTATCCCGACAGTTTTCTTCTGGATGAACTCTACTCGCTGCTCCGGCCGGAGCGCCTACTGGAGATGATCCACGACTTCACCGTCTTTGACGCGGGGCTGCGGAAGACGTGCCGCCACAACCAGTACTTCGGCGTTCAGGCGGCGCGGGCGTTCGCACGCCGACGCGAGGGTGGGGTGATCTGGCACACACAGGGGAGCGGCAAGAGCCTTACCATGGTGTGGCTGGCGCGGTGGATCCGGGAGAACATCGACGGTGGCCGGGTGCTCATCATCACCGATCGCAGCGAGCTGGACGAACAGATTGAGCGCGTCTTTCAAGGAGTCAACGAGGATATTCACCGCGCCAGGAGCGGCAGCGACCTGGTCTCCGTTCTGGGGAGCACCAAGGAGTGGCTCGTGGGGAGCCTGATCCACAAGTTTGGCCGCGGTGATGGTTCCGACGGCCAGAGTGGCGTCGACGATTATCTTTCGGAACTCACCCGCATCGTCCCCGCGGACTTTGCCCCCAAGGGTGAGCTCTTTGTCTTTGTGGACGAGTGCCACCGGACCCAGTCGGGGAAACTTCACGACGCGATGAAGGCGATCATGCCTGCGGCGACGATCATCGGCTTTACCGGGACGCCCCTCCTCAAGAAAGACAAACGCAGCACGTACGAGACGTTTGGCCCTCCCATCCATACGTATAAATACGACCAGGCGGTGCGGGATGGAGTCGTTCTGGATTTGCGCTACGAGGCGCGGGATATCGACCAGCGGATTACCAACCAGGCTTCGGTGGACCAGTGGTTTGAGGCGAAGACGGCGGGACTCACCAACATCGCCCGGGCGCAGATCAAGCAGCGCTGGGGGACGATGCAGAGCGTCCTGAGCTCCCGGGAACGGCTGGAGAAAATCGTTGCCGATATCCTTCTGGACATGGCCACCCGGGACCGCCTGCGCAACGACCGGGGCAACGCGCTCCTTGTCTCGGACAGCATCTACTCAGCCTGCCGTTTCTACGAGATGTTTCAGCAGACCGAACTGGCGGGGAAGTGCGCGATCGTTACCTCCTACAAACCGAGCCCCCACGACATCGCCGGAGAAACGACCGGTGAAGGCGTTACCGAGAAGCTCAACCAGTACAAGATCTACCGCCGCATGCTTGCCGACCATTTCGGCGAAAGCGAGGATACGGCGATGTACAAGGTTGATGCGTTTGAGAAAGAGGTGAAACGCCGCTTTGTCCACGAGCCGGCGGTGATAAAACTACTCATCGTAGTGGACAAGCTGCTCACCGGCTTTGACGCGCCATCAGCTACCTACCTCTATATCGACAAACAGATGCAGGACCACGGCCTCTTCCAGGCGATCTGCCGGGTCAACCGCCTGGACGGCGAGGACAAGGAATACGGCTACGTCGTCGACTACAAGGACCTTTTCCGTTCCCTGGAGCGCTCGATCAAGGACTACACCTCCGGTGCCTTTGACGCCTACGACGCGGAAGATGTCAACGGTCTGCTCAAGGACCGTCTCACCGAGGGGCGGCGTAAGCTGGAGGAAGCCCGGGAGGCGCTCCGGGCGCTCTGCGAACCGGTGGAGCCGCCACGGGGCCACGTCGAATACCGCCGGTACTTTGTCTCCGAGAACCCCGGTGATCAAGAGGCG
>JAQIBO010000288.1 GCA_027859055.1 Spirochaeta sp. | reverse complement strand
GACCATGTCCAGCATCACCACGTGCTCGCGCTGCACCCCGAGGCTGAGAAAAAAACGGGTACACGCGATCGCAGCAGCGCCGGCACCAAGCACCACCACCTGTAGCTCCGGGAGGGACTTTCCCGCGATCTCACAGGCGTTTACCAGCGCGGCCCCGGTAATGATCGCCGTCCCGTGCTGGTCGTCGTGCATCACCGGGATTTCCATTCGCTCTTTCAAACGGCGTTCGATCTCGAAACATTCCGGTGCCTTGATGTCTTCGAGGTTTATTCCCCCAAAGCTTGGCTCCAGGGCGGCAACGGTATCCACAAACGTGTTAATGCTCTCCCGACGAATTTCCAGATCCACGCTGTCCACGCCGGCAAACCGCTTAAACAGGACGGATTTCCCCTCCATCACCGGTTTGGACGCCTCGGGACCGATGTTTCCGAGACCCAGCACCGCCGAACCGTCGGAAATAACGGCAACCATGTTGGCCCGGGCGGTGTATTCAAAACTCTTGTCCGGGTCGGCGGCGATCTCGCGGCACGGCTCTGCCACACCCGGGGAATACGCCAGGGACAGATCGTATTGGGTCGTCAGCGGCTTGGTCGGGGAGATCTCAAGTTTGCCCGGGGTGCCCTCCCGGTGATATCGAAGTGCGTCGTCTCGTAGGCTCATGGCCACGATGATACCGTGCACCCCCGTGACGGTGAACCCCTGAGCCGATGGTCCAGCACCTAAAAAATGGCGCGCACTACCGCGCCGTCCTCGTTGGTGAGCGTGACCGTCCAGTCGGCACCGTTCAGACTGCGGAGAAACGTGGTCCCGAATCCCGACCGCTCGTCGGACAGCACATCCTCGGGAAAACCGGGACCGGTATCGCGGACCTCCACCACCCGTTTGTGGCCGTCTTCACCTGGACCGATGCGCACGGCGACTTCCACCCGAGCTGCTCCGGACCCGGCGTACTTGTAGGTGTTAATCAGCGCCTCGCTGACCACCAGCCCGACGTACAACGTCTCCTTGGGAGAGACTGAGAACGATTGGAGATCCCGCTGGATCGGCGCCTGACGGCCCGGAACGGTATAGGCGTCCTCGATCGTCGCGCTCACCTCCTCGACATATCGGAGAACGTCGACCTCGTAGTCCTGTTCAAACAGTTGCTGCTGAAGAATCGCGTAGGCGCTGACCTTCTGTTCGATCTCCGTTGCAAAGGCGCGCTGCCGCTCGTTGATCGCGTAGCCCGCCTGGGTGTGCAGGAGGCTTGCGAGAGACTGGAAGTGGTTTTTGCTTGTGTGGAGGCTTTCCCGGAACACTTTGGCCTGTTCGTTCATCGTACCGGCAAGCTCCCGCAGCGCTCGGTGGAGCAGCACCATTCCGGTAACCATCAGGATCGAGATCACCAGTGCGGTGAACTCCGCGCCCCACGAGATGGTCTGGGGCATTCCCCACATACCACCCATGCCCGCGAGGGTAATCACCCGGCGCACCGCCATCAGCACCATCGCCGTCGCGATAAGGATCCACGGAGTCTGGCGCGGGGTATACATCACGTTGAGGATCGCAAAAATTGCGGCGGTTACCTGAATAGCGATTGACGCGGAAAGGACCGCGGCGACCAGGCTGTTTACCATACCGACAGTGTAGTCCAGGTTTTCGGTATTTGCGAATTTTGCCGGTTAGGCGACCGCTTGCGCTTCGGTGAGCCTGCCGGTACCCTTGCGCGGCATGAGTCAGATGTGGGATGTGATCGTCGTCGGCGGGGGCCCTGCGGGGATGACCACCGCCGGGCGCGCGGCGGAACGCGGTAAGCGTGTTCTCCTTTTGGAAAAAAACACCATCCTCGGCAAGAAACTGCTCATATCCGGCGGCGGTCGCTGCAACGTCACCAACGCCACTTCGGATCGACATGTCCTGACGTCCCGGTACGGAGACAACGGCGTCCACCTGCACAGTCTGTTTGCCCGGTTTGGTCCGGAAGACACCCGGACGCTGTTACGCCGCTTCGGTCTGGAAACGAAAGTTGAGGCGGAGGGGCGCGTATTTCCCGTCACCGACAGCGCCGCCTCCGTGCGAGACGTTCTGGAACGCTACATGGCTGGAGGTGGCGTGGAGGTGCGGCGAGGACACCGCGTTACTGCACTCCGTGTCTCTGACCACCCCGACGGTGCGGACGCGCCCGCCGGTGGACCCGCCGGTGAGCGTCGTGGTGGCCCCCTTCCCGGGCGCCGCGTGACCGCAGTGGTCACCTCCCGCAACGAAGAACTCACCGCGCGGGCGGTGGTCCTCGCCACCGGCGGAACCGCCCGTCCCGATACCGGCTCCACCGGGGACGCGTTCGCCTGGCTCCGTGAGCTTGGCGTGCCGGTGCGTATCGCCGACAGCGCCCTCGTTCCACTCAACGTGCCCGACCGATGGGTGCGCGGTCTGCAGGGTGTGGCGCTCCCCGACGCGGCACTGATCGTGGAGGCGCTGTCCGACGGATCCCGGGGCAACGCCGATGTCCACGACACCGCGCTGTGGGCCAACGCGCGGCGCGTCCGAACGTGGCGGGGAAAGCTTCTGTTCACGCACTTCGGGCTCAGCGGGCCTCTGGCACTCAACGCGGCGGCGGATATCCGCGACCTGGCCCAATCGGGACCGATTCGGCTGCTCATCAATCCGCTTCCCGGAACAGACCCGGCGGCGTTCAATAAAGCGATCACGTCCGCGGTTGCCGCCGCCGGTACCCGGACGATCGGTGCGTTCCTGCGGGGCGTGGTGTTGCCGCGGCTCGCCGGTACCGTGTGTACCGTGGCGGAGGTGGATGAGGGGCAGCGGCTGGCAACACTGACTCGCGCGGCGCGGCAGCGGATCGTCTCCTGCGCAACCGGTATGCCCTGCGCGTTCGGCGGACTGATGGGTGCCGACAAGGCGGTTGTGTCCAGCGGCGGCGTTGACCCCGCCGCAGTAGACTTCCGGACGATGCGCCTCCGGGAGATTCCCAACCTCTACGTGCTCGGAGACCTGCTGGACTTCAACCGGCAGAGCGGCGGCTACAGCCTGCAGATGTGCTGGGCCGGCGGCTGGGTTGCCGGGGAGAGCATCGGTCTCGCCCCCTGATACC
>JAQIBO010000324.1 GCA_027859055.1 Spirochaeta sp. | reverse complement strand
GAGGGTGGGGAGATCCGGCCGGCGGGCTCCACGTTGCGCGTCAGTTCGACACCGAGGCTGTTGCGAAACGAGAGCAGCGCCTGCTGGTACTGAACCTGCAATCCCGTGAGTTGCGGTTTCTGGTTTTCCCAGGCGACCCGGGCGCTGAGCATTGCGTACTCGTCGGCGAGTCCGTTCTCGTAGTTGGTTCGCGCCTGGTTATAGCGTCGCTCGGCCGTGTCGATCTGCTGCCGCGACAGGCCGATCTGCTCTTTGAGCAACAGGAGCTGGTAAAACTGTTTGGCCACATCCCGCTCCACCTCACGTCGTGCCCGGGACATCGTTATTTTCCCGCTCTCGTAGTCCAGCGCGGCAAGGCGAATACCCGGTACCATCTGCAGCGTCAAATCCAGGCGCGCCTCAAGGGCGGTGGAAAGTCCCCACTGGGGCGCCTCCTGGGAGAACTGCGCCACCTGGCCGTAGACGCCGCTTCCCGGGGCTGTCTGGGGTCCGACCGGGACGATGCCGCTGGTCTCTTGCGTCTCGTTTGCCCGACGCATCGTTGCGCGCGCGTTCAGGCTGGGGTAAAAGCGGTTCCACCACGTGTCGGCGATCAGCTTTTTCTGCATGAGATTCAGCATCTCGTCTTCGATTCCGAGGTTGTTCTGCAGCGCCATCGCCACCGCCGTTTCCAGGTCGATCTCCTGACCGTTTTGCGTGGCCGGCGCCTCCCGGGCCGGCGTCTGCTGGGCTGTCACAGGCGCGGGGCCCGGCGAGATCAGCATAAGAACTCCGGCAATGGCGAACAGCGTGGTAGAGAATCGGCGAGGTGAAGCGCCGGTCGTGTGTGTATTCATAGTGTTTTGACTCCCTGTTGTGACATGCCGGCGGACGAGTCGGTTTCCGTTCGGTGCGTCCCGGCTCCGCCGACCGTATCGGTCTGGACGCCGTCGGTAAAACGGCGAAACAGCGTCCGAAGTGCTCGGCGGTGACCGGTGTGGTTATCGCGATCGGCTGAGTCGCCGCGAGCGCGTTTCGGATTCTCCTGCATCACCAGAAAATGGATGAACTGCAGAATCCCGAAGGCATCTCCCGGCGAACCGGCCAGTGACCCGGCAACCAGCATGTCGGTAATGAACGTGTATATCTTCTGTACTTCAACAACGTGAGCCGCGGGAATTTGCACCTCGATGTTGCTTTCCCGCACCCAGTTTTCCACTATCGCTGCCTGAGGGCGCAGCGCCGCGTAATCGGCGAAGAGCACAAACAACGCGTAGAGGCGCTCATCATCCGTGGCGAGCTGCCGAAACCGGAGCGCCGCGATGCGGGCAAACTCCTCTTGCTCCCGCAGCACCGTCCGGGAGAGCATTTCATCCTTGTTGCGGAAGTAGTGGTACAGACTGGACTTGGTCATCTCCAGCGCGCGGGCGATCCGTTCAACCGTGGCTCCGGCGTAGCCGTGTTCTTCAACAACCGTTTCAATCGCCAGAAAGATGCGATCCGGCTCCGGCAGTTCCTCCGGTGCGATCGTCGCGATCCGTTCAACCATTTCCTGATCGATCTGGTCCGACAGCCCCGGCGCAAAGCCGCGGACGACGTGCTCCGTTGCGGCGGTGATGAGCAGACCCTTCCGTGGTGCGCTCTGGGCGAGATGTGCCGGTTCAAACGGGCGGGTAGTGGCAGGGTCAAATCCCAGATCCGCGCGGTAGTGATTGGTCATCCAGAAGACCGCCGCGACAAGGAGATAGCGGGCGGCCCGAGCATCCACGCCGGCGTCGCGAAGGAGGAGCGTGAGAGCGCTGAGGAGTTCCGCGCCCCCGGTTACGTCCGTGCGGGCGGACGAAGCGCCCGGGTCTGTCCGCAGCGTCCGCCCGACCAGCCGGCGCAGAAAGAACAGATAGTGGTACGGTTTGTCTTCAAAGAGCTGAAATATGTGGCCACAGAACGTGCGAACCACGTCGTCGGGGGTGAGCGGCGCGTTTTCGTGGCGAAACCGCCGCAGCGGCTCTACGACGTACTTCATCGTCTGGTCGCCGTAATCACGTTCCATTTCCGCAACCAGTTCGTCCTTGTTGCGAAAATAGCGGTAGATCGCCGGTTTGGTCACCGAGAGTTCCCGCGCCACCAGGTCCAGTCCGGTATGAACAAACCGGTGGCGTCCCCACGCGCAAAACGCGGCATCCACAATGCGTGATCTGGTGAGTCCGGTCCTGGGCACGACGCGATCCTTCCTGTTGAGGTTCCGGGTAAAAGTTACCGTCTGTTCGGTAGATTTAATAATCCGGTTACCAAGAAAGGTACGCAATACGGTTGCAAAATTCAAGAAACGGGGGCACTGTTTAACACAACTCTAACACGCTATCCGTAGGGTGTTGGGAGATGACTTCAAGGAGGAAATTGATGAAAAAAAAGGCGTTAGTGGCCGTCCTTTCTTTGGCTGTGATGATAGTAATGATCGGGTGCGGTCCGAGTGAACCCGAACTCGGGACCGAGGAAAACCCGCTGGTCTGGGCGTTTGTGCCCTCCGGTGACACCCAGGAGATCTCCGCCGGTGGCCAGGCGGTTGCCGACATGATTTACGACCGAACCGAACTGGTTGTTGAAGCGAGCGTCGCCACCGAGTACGCCGGGGTGATTGAGGCGTTGCAAAGCGATCCGCCGAGTGCGCACATGGCGTCGCTGGCAACGTTTGCCTACGTCGTTGCCGCCGACCGTGGTGTGGCCGAGGCGGAACTGGTGGCGGTACGCTACGGCCGTCCCTTTTACGACGGACAGATCATCGCCGGGAGCGACACGGGGATTGAGTCCATTGAGGACCTGGCCGGCAGGAGCTTCGCCCGCCCCGACCCGTTAAGCACCTCCGGATGGATAATTCCCAGCCTGACGATGCGCGGTGCCGGCGTGAATCCCGACACTGACCTGTCCCAGATCGTTGACGCCGGCGGACATACCGGTGTGGCAACGGCGGTATACAACGGCGACGTGGATGCAGGCGCAACGTTTGTGGACGCCCGTGGAAACATCGAGGAGGATTTCCCGGATGTGTACGAAAAGGTTCAGGTGATCGAGGTGAGCGTGCCGATTCCCAACGACGGCGTTCAGTTTCACCCGAGCGTCCCCGAGGAGATGCGGGAACAGCTTATCGAAGCGTTGCTCGAGATCGCCGATACCGAAGAGGGCGCGGAAGCGCTTGGTCAGGCGTACCAGTGGCAGGGTCTTGAGCGCCACGGCGACGACTTTTACGATCCGTTCCGCCAGGTGCTGCAGGCAGCCGGCGTGGACGCTACGGAGCTGATGGGCGACTGAGTCCGACTGACACCGATGCGGCTATCTCCTGCGTGCAGGGGGTAGCCGTTCTTTTTTTCTACGAGATCGTTCTATAAGATCGTTCAGGTAGTGGGTTCTCCGCGACGTGCCCGGAGGAGGTGTACTTGTGCTGGAATTCAGCAATCTCTACAAAACATATGACGACGGGACGGAGGCGCTCAAGGATGTGAGTTTTTCCGTCGAGCCCGGGGAGTTTCTCGTGGTGATCGGGCTGTCCGGTTCCGGAAAATCCACCCTGTTGCGCTGCACAAACCGGCTGATTGAGCCCACCGCGGGCACAATTGTGTGGGACGACGAAGAGATCACCACCGCCGACGCCACCCAGTTGCTGACGATTCGGCGCCGGATCGGTATGATTTTTCAGCATTTCAACCTGGTTAAACGACTCAGCGTGATGAACAATGTCCTTTCCGGGCGCCTTGGCTACCTGGACACCTGGAAAAGCATGTTGTACCGCTTCAGTCCTGATGACCGGGACACCGCGTTTCGGGCGCTGGAACGGGTCGGTCTGACCGAACAGGCGTACAAACGCGC
>JAQIBO010000299.1 GCA_027859055.1 Spirochaeta sp. | reverse complement strand
GCGGCTATTCGAAGAACTCGATGTACTCCCGAAAACGTACTTCAAGAAACTGGTGAATACCGATGAGATTTGGGAGATCAGAACCCGTATTGGGAGTAATAGTTATCGATTACTGTGTTTTCTTCACAGGAATGATCTGGTGATTCTTACAAACGGATTCCAGAAAAAGACGCAGAAAACACCGCGGAACGAAATCAGAATGGCAGAGACACGGAAAGCAGATTGGTTGAGGAGAAACGGATGAGCGATCTAAATAAATATATCGAGAAACGAAAACAGACGGATCCGAAGTTCGCAGAAGACTATGAAACCGGATATGAAAACTTCAAAATTGGAGAGATGCTCAAACAGGCCAGACTTGAGCGCGGACTGACCCAGGAAGAACTCGCCGCCCGTCTTCACACGAAGAAGACCGCGATCTCCCGGATAGAAAATCACGCGGAAGATATTCGACTTTCCACTCTGGAGCGGTATGCGAAAGCACTCGACAAGGAGTTGCGAGTAGCAATCGGATAGAGAAAGTAACGACGACGGATAACATGTCGCATTCACCAGACGCCTTCTCGTCACTCCGTTCCTGCGAGGGCGCAGGTGATGCGGTCGTTATGTGGCTTCCGTCTATCACGGTTCGGCGACCCGAACACCACTTGCGGCCACCCTCTCGTTGCACCTAAACTAGATGTTGTGCAGACTCTGAATGCTGGTGACGTTTTTGTGCCAGGCGGAATGCCAGAACATACCTATAATCCACGGGAAAAGCATGGGCTCGAAAAGAAATTGCGAGACGCGAAAAAGACAGCCCGAAAGATAGTTTCTGTCACCGGAATGACCAAGTCAGGAAAGACCGTCTTGGTGGCTCGACTGTTTCCGAGGGACTCATGTGTTTGGTTCGACGGAGGAGCGTTCACTAACGAAGCCGAGTTCTGGATTGATCTTGTCGATCAACTGGGGGCATTCACTTCGTTCTCGCTATCCGATGGGAACGAGCGCTCCGTTGAGACAGCCGCTGAAGCGCGCGCACAAGGTGGACTCTTCGGATGGCTTGCTTCCCTGGCTCTCCGCCTGGGTATCCGCCGCTCTCGGACCACTGGGATATCAGTTTCGAGGCAGAGCTCTCCGAAAGCGATAGCGCTGCGCACCCTAAGAAAACGCAAGGTGCCGTTGGTGCTCGACGACTTTCATTATCTCCCCCGCGATGATCAGAAACGAATACTCCGTGCACTCAAACAGCTGATATTTGAAGGCGTCCCTATAGTCGCAATCTCGATACCTCATAGAAAGTACGATGCACTCAAAGCCGAACGCGAATTGACAGGCAGGGTTACCCAGGTTCCTGTTCCTGCGTGGGATCCAGAAGAGCTTGTGGAGATTGCATCGAAAGGCTTTCCACTTCTTAACGTCGAGACGAGCGACAACCTTGTATCGAATTTGGTAGGTCAGGCCCTGGGAAGCCCACACTTGATGCAAGAGTTCTGCCTCGCCCTCTGTCGTAAGCACAACGTGGAAGAAACAGCGCAAGAACGGCTCTCCATCTCGGGGAATGAACCTCTGCGGCCGTTGTTTCAATCTGTAGCTGAAGAAACCGGAATCTGTCAACATAGATTTCGCAAGTATTTGATCGGATGTCATCAAGCCGCCTGAATCAGGGGCCGGTATGGGAATGACACCGGATTGCTCTGATACGAGTAGATTCGGTTTTGTCGCCACCGTAAGGGGTTCCTTTCTCGAGCGGCGGCGAGAGTCTGGTTTCGTGTGGCGTATATCACTTCTGCCTCGCCGGAACGGCGTTGCTGAGGCGTCACATATCCGAGGCCTGAGTGCAGGTGTTCGGTATTGTACCAATGAGCGAAGTCGGCATACCAGGATCGCGCGTGGTCGATGGAGGGGAACACGTTTGGATATCCGACAGTGTATTTCAGCGTCTTGTGGTACGACTCAATGAATGCGTTGTCATTGCTGCAGCGCGGTCGTGAGTAGCTGCGAGAGATCATCAGCTTGTCCAGGAAGACAGACAGCGTGACGCCCCGCATAGGGTGACCGTTATCGGCATGAACGATCTGAGGAAGTACTTTCAGGTCACGCACAACGCGGGTGAAGAGTCGCGCCGAGTGTTCGTCGGATTCGTTCTCCTCGATCGACCAGCCAACGATGCTGCGGTCGAAGAGATCGATGATCGTATAGGCATAGTAAAATATGCCCCGCACATCGCTCTTCAGCCAGCAGATGTCCCAGGCGTACACCTGATCGGGCGCGGTTACGACGTACGTCTGAGCGGGTCGCGCTACACGGGGCTTCTTGGAGTTCTGACGATGCTCCAGGGCTTTCCGTTTTCGCATGATGCGATACAGAGTTGAAGCGCTGGCGATATAAGTTCCTTCGCCGGCGAGAGTTGCCACGATTTGGGCAGGTGTCATGTCGCGGAACCGTGTGGAGTTTGCCGTTTGGTAGAACTCTTGCTCTTCCTCAGCCGTGAGTCGGTGCTCAACATGACGAGCACTCCCTTTACGACGGTCACAGAGCCCATGTTTCCGCCAGTTCTGGATGCTTCTGAGCGTGATACCCAGAAACATACAGGTGGTTCGTTCTTTGACGCCCTGTTCTTTTGCTGCGGCTATGAACTCGAGGATCTCCTGGCGCGTCTCCGCGCTGTTCAGGTCTCCTCGTCCTCGTGCTGAAACAGATTGTGGAACTTTTTTTTTAACGTTAGAAGTACCGCCGCTTCTGACAACGCCTTTTCCTTGCGGGCCAACTCACGCTCAAGGCGCTTGTTCTCTTTCTTGAGCTCGGCATTTTTCTGGTTCAGGTCGGATTGCTTGTCGTTCATGACGGTAGTCAACTCCTGTTCCCACAACGGGAGATGTTCGGAGTGCAACCCATGCTGTCTCAGCCATTCCCCTTTTTGGTTTTCATCCAGGGTCTTGCTTTCCAGCAGAAGCGTCAATTTTTCTCCGGGATTCCGCTGATCGGGTGTCAGCCCGCTTGCGTCTTCCACATCCAGTTTACCAAGTCGATACTTCTCTATCCAGTTGGTAATCGTCCCGTAACTGACTCCCGTCTCCCGAGAGATTTCGCTCACGCTCCGCCCACTACCATCCAGTGTCTTCCGTACCACGGATGACCGGAATCCCGGTGAATACTTCAAGATGTTTCGCCCTCCAATCGGCGAAATCTATGTTGACACCTAAGGAAACGGGTAGATCCATCTTTGACAAACTGAAGCAAGGGCCCAGGCAACGTACCGACCGAATTGAGCGGACACTAAAGACAGGGCAAAGGACGGACATCTACGGAGTAGTCTTGGCTGGATTGGCCAGCCTGAAGCCTGGTGTCGAGAGCATCACTTACGAGGTGGTGCGGGGGGCGATTAGAGATGTCGTGGCATCCCAAACCCCACAAGCGCACGAAATCACAAGGGTGCTCGAACAAATGGCTAAAATTTCCTTAGCGGAAGAATCATCGTCGCCCGTAATAGACTGGGAGCGCGAAGAAAGCCTTCTGCACGTGACAGACCCATTCTTTGCATACTTTCTCCGCTGGGGAAGAACCGATCAGCTCCTAGAAGACGGTTCGGGGATAGAAGCCACATAACAAGTCGTTCCAGCCGACTGTTGCTTCTGTCACGCCCGTTGCTAATCGGCTAGCGCCGGCAACGGGCGCGCCAGTCGGCTCGCTAACGCTCGCCGTCGCAGCCAGCGGCTGAACTCAACGTTATACGCCATGAATTTGGGGGGTAATCTGTATGAATGTAGTTGTTGAGAAGCCTATTGATAGTTTTTTTGCTGCGGCTAGCAAATATACCACTTCAGAGGACCTGTATGTTCTTAGTCCTTTTATTACCACATCGTCCGCGAGACTTGTCGCGGATTTTGCCAAAGAAAGAAATACCACTCTGCGAATTGTTACAAATCTTGATCCTTTACAGATTAACTTTTCTTTCAGTAATCCGATGAAACCGCTGCTCGATCTTCTGTCTGACAAAGAGCTGACCTTAAATTTGCGCAAATGTAATCAGCTGCATGCCAAAGTTTACTACCTGAATGCGTCATGCTGCGTTTTCGGATCTAGTAATCTCACATTGGGTGGAATCGCCAAAAACCTCGAATTGAATGCTCTAGTCGATATCAGAAAAGACAAAAAGGCAATGCTGGACATCGAAGCCTTCATTCAAA
>JAQIBO010000290.1 GCA_027859055.1 Spirochaeta sp. | reverse complement strand
AGATTGGGGTTCGTCACCTGTTTCGTTTTGATGGCGGCCTGGAGCGGGACCTCCACCGCGAAATTCTGCATGCGACCTCGGAAACGATTGTCGCGCTGGTTGCTGACCGGGACACGGCGCTGGCCAATCTCAGGAACCTTCTCCAGCAGACGGTCTCCGCTGCACCGGGGCCGGTACAGATCGGTCGTTTTGGTCAGGAGATGGCGCCGGACGCAGTTGCGGATCTGGCCGCGCATTACTACGACGCATTTACCAACGATCGTCTGGTGTATCCCTATTTTGCTGAGGTGCGTCGGTGAGCCACACTCAGTACACGACAGAGCTCCAGAAGACGACAGGCGCGCTGGATGAGTTGCGCGAGGTCTTTCATCTGTGGGAACCGGGTATGGAGCGGACAAACCTGACGCAACTCGTGATCGATTCCGGTTCCCTAGGGCGCAGTTCCACGACCCGTGCCAAAGACATTGTCAATCGCACCTTTGCCCATCGATTCCTGCTTCCCGATGACCGGCCCGCACGTCGTATCAAGTCGGCTCTGGGGGCCGGGATCGATCAGGCGGCATTTCGCGACCTGGTGTTCCTGTACACCCTGCGGACTCACTCGCTCGTCAACGATTTTCTGGTAGAACGGTACTGGCCCGCGGCGTTCTCCGGGCATACCGAGATTATGGGTTCGGAGATCACTGCGTTTCTCGAGGACGTGGCCGGAACAGCCCGGATGCCCGAGCCATGGTCTGCCAGCGTCATGCAACGGGTGGCCCGCAATCTGGGGAAGACGCTCACTGATTTTGGGTTCTTTGAGGACCGGCGATCGCCGGTCAGACGTATTCGGTACTGGAACGCCTCCGCCTTTCTCTTCGTCTACACGCTTGTCGAGGCGCACGAAGACGGCGTGAGCGACACGGCGATGCTCATTCTGCCGGAATGGAGCGCAATGGGGATGGACCGCAACGAAGTAGTAGACCGGTGCTCTCGGGGATCCGGCACCCCGGCGCCCTTCCAGTTTCAGCACGCCGGAGATATCGGCCGCTTCAGTTGGCGCTATGAAACGGTAGAGGAGTATCTGAATGGATCAGCTTGAACAGTCGTTTCTGGATTTGCGCCGGGCGCTAACCCATCGGTCACTCCTGGTGGATCAGGGTGAGGATCCCGTCTTCTTCCTGGTGTACGACCCCAAGGACTCGCTCGGGATGTACCAGCGGATGGGGGATCTGGTGACGGTTCTGCGTCACGACGGATGGGTTCCCCGGGCGTTCGATCTTGGTGATCGTTTGGAACGCCACATAACGGAACACGAGGATTATGAGTTTATCCGTGAGGGGCTTCGCGACGATCCCGATGACGAAGAGATTGTAGCTGATGTGTACCAGAGCGTACGGCAGCTTCTGCACGACGGTCCCGATGCAACGATTGTGGAGGGGTGGGTCACCGCAGAGATAGAAGCGGCGGCCGCAGAGCCTAACGGCCTGCTTCTGGTCTACGGGCTGGAGCTGCTCCATCCGTATCTGCAGATCGGGTACGTAGAACAGAAAATTCAGGGGCACGTTACCTGTCCGGTGGTCGTGCTGTATCCGGGAAAACGGACGAGCGCGTTTGGCCTCAGGTATCTGGGGTTTTATCCGCCGGATGGCAACTATCGGTCACGGCACGTGGGAGGAAACGTAGGATGAGCACAATACGAGATCTGTTTTCGCAATCGATCGATCGACGGATCGAGAAGGTGATCCAGTTTCAGGACCGCGAGGAAGAACGCCTCCGTCAGGAGATCGACGAGTACGTCGTTACCGACAATATCGCCGGGAGTATCGAACATCTCCTCGATGTTCTCGATGACGGGTTCTCCGCCGGAGGTGGCTCAGAGATCGGCGTGTGGGTAGACGGGTTTTACGGGATCGGAAAAAGCTCCATGACAAAGTACCTTGGCTTTGCTCTGGACGGGCGTAAGACGATCGGAGACACGCCGTTTCGTGACCTCTTCAAGAACAAACTCACCAGCGTACAACTGCAGCAACGGCTATCTACCGTTGCCACTCGTTTCAACCCGGCGGTGGTGATGATTGACCTCTCCACGGTGCAATCCGCCGGCAAGACAGGCGAACCGATCTCGGCGGTCGTCTTCCGCCAGGTGCTGCGGTGGGCGGAGTACTCGCAGGTTACCAAGCACGCCCTCCTGGAGCTCCACGTAGAAGAGGAAGGCAAAAAAGAGGGTTTTCTCGCCGCCGTTGCCAGGCGCGACCGCGACTGGTACACAATTCGTGATATACCCATGGTCGGAGGGGCGATCGCCGGCCAGGTTGCAGCAGAGCTCATCCCCGATCTCTTTCCCACCGAGAAGTCTTTTTCTAACCTCCGGATCGACACCGACAACGAGGCGATGGATCTGCAGGTCAAGCGGATGTTCGACCTGATTGAGCGGCGGACAGGCTCTCGTAATCTCATCGTTATCCTCGATGAGGCGGGGCAGTACGTGGCACCCAGTGACGACCTGGTACTCAACCTCCAGGGGCTGGCGCAGAACTTCAAGTCGATCGGGGATGGTTCCGCCTGGATCATCGCCACCGCGCAGCAGACGCTCACGGAGCTCCTTGAGGCGCGCAATACCACCAACCTATTCAAGCTCAAGGATCGCTTTCCGATTTCGGTACAGCTCAAGGCCGACGATATTGAGACGATCACCAATCGACGCCTTCTTGCCAAGTCAAACGCCGGCGCCACCCAACTCCGTGAGCTGTATGCCCAGTTCGGAGACAAACTGCGGGTCAACACTCGTCTGGAAGAGGCCAAGGGATATACCAATAGCTTCGATGCCGACCGGTTTATCGATCTCTACCCCTTTCTGCCCCAGTACTTTCACCTGCTCATGAACGTTATCGCCCGTCTGGCCCGTAGCACCGGTGGCACCGGGCTGCGCTCGGCGATCAAAGTGGTTCAGGAGACGCTGATCGGTGCAACATCAGGAGAAGGAGCGTTTGCCTCACGACCGGTGGGGACGCTGGTCACCGTGGTGGATTTCTATGACGTCCTGCGACATGACATTGAGGGCGCACCGACGTACAAACACGTTGTAGACGCGGTGGACAAGACGATCCAGCGCTTTGGCCCGACCTCCCAGGAAACCGCCGTTGCCAAGAGCGTCGCGGTAATGCAGCTCCTCGATGAATTCCCTCTCACCCGACACAACCTGGCGGCGCTCATGGTGGAAAGCGCCGGGGCAGAGCCAAACGAGTCTGAAATTTCGGCCGCGGTAGATGCGTTGCAGAAAGACGCCGCGGTCCCGTTGGAGGAGATAGACGGCCGCCTTCGTTTCCTGAGCGACCGCTCAGCAGAGCTCCAGCGGGACTGGCGTGATATTCAGCCCAACAGTCACGAGCAGCGGCAGACGATCGCCGACGTCCTCCGGGATCATATTCTGACCGAGGACCCCAAGACGCAGATCTACGGAGCAAAGCTGATCCGGGGCAAACCGTCGCTGCATATTCTTGGTTCTCTCCAAACACTCCGGGGCGCAGCGGGTGATGTAGACATAGAGATCCGCCTCGTTCCCGACGCAGAGTTTGCCTCCGCGCGCACGACGGCAAATCAGGATTCCCTGCTGCCCACCGCCGCCGCGCAGGTATACGTCGTTGCTGGAATAGAGAAGAAAATCTATGAGGTCGTCCGAGACGCCTTTGCCTGCACCAAGATGCAGAATAAGTTGCGGTCGGTGACGCGGGACGCCGACGAAGCGGAATTTTTTCAATCGCTGAAAGACCGGCGTCGGACCGCTGAAATAGCGATCGCCGACGGTGTACGCGTTGCACTCGAGAACGGAAGTGTTGTCCATCGCGGGACAGATGTCGCCGTTCACTCTCAGTCGTCCACCTTTGTGGCGGCGGTCACGGCGGCGATCAAGGCGATCGCGGAGGAACTCTTCAACCACTTTCCCAACGCCGCGGTAACACCATCCACAACAGGCGCAGAGAAGCTCCTCAAGACCAAAGATCACACCACTATCACCTCACAGGACGATCCCCTGGACCTTCTTTCCGGAGGAACCGGGACGTTTAAAAGCAGCCACCCGGCGGTGCAGGATATCCGGGATTACATCAACCGCAAAGGAACGGTGGACGGAAAGACGCTCATTGATGATTTCTCCCGGCAGCCGTACGGATGGAACAAGGACGTGACTCGTTACGTGGTCGCGGCAATGTTTGTGGCCTCGCAGATCTCGCTGCGGATCAATGGTCGGCCGTACACCACGGTAGACACCGCGGTGATTGAAGCGTTCAAGTCCAACAACAGCTTTGCCAAAGTGGGGTTGGATGCACCGCCGCAGCCACTGGATCAGGCTATCCTGAAGCGTGCAAAAGAAGCTGTTATCGAGCTGATTGGTGACACCGCGATTATGCCCATCCCGGCAAAGCTGGAAAAGGCGATCAGAGATGCGTTGCCGGAACTGTTGGAAGCGGCCCGGACCGCGGAACGGTCCGCCTCGTCAATTGGGCTTGGCGTTACCGACCGGTTGAAGAATACCATCAGCGAAATAGAAAGCCTCTCTGGTGCCGCACAGGAGACGTTGCTCCGCGCCTTTGCCGACGAAGACAAGACGATTGTTTCTCAGTTGGTTTTCATGCGTGATGTCGAAGGAAAGCTTTCCGGAACACTTGGTCAGGTCATACCGCGCCTGCAAAGCGAACTCGATCTTGTGAACTCGCTGTCTACCGGAGGCAATTTCCGGATCCTGCGGGATGAAGCAGCACCGTATTTTGACGCCGTGGAGGAGCTCCTGGAGCGTGTAGACCCCCGGGATATCCAGCCAGAGCTACAGCAGCTGGAACAGCAGCTCACCGAGATGGTGACAAAGTACGTCGCCATCGAGCGGGACGACCTTACCCAGCGGGTAGCCATATGGGCCGCGCAGATCGAACACAAGAGCGAATGGAAAAAGCTGCCTCCGGACACGCAGGAACGACTCCGGCCAACGTTACAACGTCTGCAGAGCGATGTCTTACCGGAGCACGACGATCCGTATCAGCAGCTCAAGCTGCTCCACCAGGAACGGTTCAGTCGTACCACCCTTTTCGGGGAGTTGAGTGAGACGGTGGATCTGGAAGCGGAAAAGATCGTCCCGCCGACACCATCACCTGACAGCGAATCGATCGCTCTCCCGTCTGAGCGATTGCCAAAAAATGACGCTCTCGCACGGCTTACCCAACTGGCCCAGGCGGTAGAGGAACTACCTGCCGAGGCCACCGTCCAATTCGTGATTGGAGAGGACTGACGTGGATGCACAACTGGTCACGGCGATAAAGCGCCTCGTTTCTACACAGCGCAGCGCCCTCATGCACGAAGTGACGCAGCAGCTCGCTCTCTACGGCGTGCAGCCCAATGGGACGATTCTGCCGGATCCGAGTCTGCAGCACCTCTCAGACCACCAGCGGCGTATTGCCGACCAGATCCGCCAGAGTGTGCAGCACCGCGTCTCCTCCATGAAGCCCGCCGACGCTTTCACCACCGTCGTACGCGAGCAGGCGTTTACCGCTCTCAACCGCATCGTCGCGATCCGCATGGCGGAAGTCCGTGGGGTTATCCCTCCGGCGATCTCGGCGGGGCTGGACTCCGAGGGTTTCCAAGTCTACCTGCTGAGTCTTGGTCAGAGCGCACTGCCGCGCTACGAATGGTACCAGGAGTACCTCAACGCGGTCCTGGACGAACTCAGCACGGAGCTGCCGGTGCTCTTCGACCGCTTTCGCTCCGACGGGCTGATTGTACCCCGTGAGCAGGCGTTTATGGCGCTTCTTGAAGCGGTCAACGAGTCGGAGCTGGTACCGGTCTGGGAGCAGGACGAGACACTGGGGTGGATGTACGAGTTCTTCAACGATCCCGATGAGCGCAAGAAGATGCGCAAGAAATCATCGATCTCTTCCAGTTATGAACTCGCGGTGCGCAACCAATTCTTCACGCCCCGCTATGTCGTCGAGTTTCTTGTGGATAACAGCCTGGGACGTCTCTGGACGGAGATCACCGGAGACCGGGAGGCGCTTGGTGATACCGCCGGGATGTTGTCGCTCGGTCCGGAGGACGAACTCACGCCGCAAAAAGCACGGAGCCCGCGAGAGATTCGGGTGATCGACCCCGCCTGTGGCAGTATGCACTTTGGGCTGTACGCCTTTGACCTCCTGGCGGAGATCTATCTGGATGCGTGGCGGAGGGGTATGCTGGGTGACACCGTAGCCGACGAGGCGACGCTGCGGGCGGAGATCCCCCGCTATATCATCGAGGACAACCTCATGGGGATCGATATCGACCGCCGGGCGGTGCAGATCGCCGGCCTCACGCTGTGGCTCCGGGCCCACCGCTGGTGGAATGACCACGGTATCACGATAGACGCGCGTCCACGTCTATCCCGAGTGCGTCTGGCAACGGCGCAACCGATGCCAGGGGAGGACGAGTTTTTTGAGGAGTTTGTCGCCGGGCTGGAACCAAAGGTTCTCGGTGATATCGCCCGTAAAGTACGGGAGGAACTCAAGCTGGCCGGCGTGGCGGGATCACTCCTCAAGGTGGAAGCCACCGCGGAGCGCGCCATCCAGGCCATGAAGAAAGCCAAAGATGAGTATATCAAGTGGGAAGCAGGGCAGGGCGGCCTCTTCCCGGAGCAGCATCGAGAGCGCCTCTCGGTAACCTACGGGACGGATATCACCTCCTTTGATGGCAACTGGGAGGAGCTGGAGACGCGGCTGGACGGCGCCCTGCGGGAGTACATCCGTGGCCACGCTACCGATGCCGCCGCCTACCAGCGCAGCCTCTTCGCCGATGACACCGAGGCGGGCCTCGCCTTTGTGGATCTCCTGCGCGAGCGCTACGACGTGGTCCTCATGAATCCGCCCTTTGGTGAGAGCGCCAAAGACGCCAAGAAGTACATCGAGAACCACTACCCCCGCACCAAGAACGACCTCTACGCCGCCTTTACCGAGTCGTTTCTCCACCGCCTCAAGCCGGGCGGCTACCTCGCGGCGATCACCAGTCGGACAGGCTTTTTTCTCTCCAGCTTCAAGAAGTGGCGAGAGGAGGTGCTCCTGGAGGACGGCCAACCGGTGGTGATGGCGGACCTTGGATTTGGGGTGTTGAATGCGATGGTTGAAACGGCGGCGTATGTGGTGAGGAATAGACAATGAATAACAAGCCCATCTATGCACAGTTGGAACAGACGGAACATCCCGGAGAGTACCTTATGGAGGCGTTTGATGCTCAAGACATCACGCCTGAGGAGTTTGCGGAGCGTGCCGAGATTCCTCTTGAAGAGTTGAAAAAGTCTCTCGCCTGTGAGACCGCAATGACCGCGGAGCTTGCCATAGAGGCTGAACGGATTGTCGGCGGAAGCGCACGCCTGTGGCTCAACTTGGATACCGCGTACCGGTTGTGGTTGGCGCGGCAAAAACGCAGATCAGAGTAAATGGACGGCGTGGATTGTGGCGAAGGAACGGTACTGCCGGATGTATGTGGACGAGATCGGAAACTCGGATCTGGATGCGTCGGAAGATCCGTTGCATCGTTATCTCAGTCTGACGGGAGTAATCTTTGACAGGGACGAAATGGCGGACAACATACACCCCAGAATGGAACAGTTAAAGCGAGAGTTTTTTGGCCACCATCCCGATGAGCCGGTAATTCTCCACCGCAAGGAAATGCTCAACAAGAAAAGGCATTTTAGGGTGCTTCATAATGATGCGATCCGCGCCCGATGGGACGAGACGTTGTTCGCGTTCTTGCATAATTCAACGTGGATTGCGATCACTGTCGTTATCGAT
>JAQIBO010000216.1 GCA_027859055.1 Spirochaeta sp. | reverse complement strand
ACCTACAATCGCCACCATCTCTCCCGGGGCGACATCAAGAGACAGATCCCGGATAACCGGTTCATCGGACTTGTAGGCAAACGACACGTGTTCAAACTGGATTCGGCCTGCAAAGGTGTCCGGATTTACCGGTTGGGTCCCGGTATCAGGAATCCGGTGGTCTTCGTCAAGCAGGGAAAATACGCGTTCACTTCCGGCCATCGCGCTCTGCAGAATCGTGAACTGCTCCGAAATGTTCATGACCGGCATATAAAACCGTCGAATCAGGTTGGTGAACGCAATCAACACCCCGAGCGAAACGAGATCGGCGTCGAGTAAACGCGCGCCAAAATAAATGACAAACACCGTTGACAGGGTCGACATGAAATCGACGATCGGTCGAAACACCGCAAAGACGTGCATCTCCGATAGATGCGCTTTCAGTAACGTTGTTCCCCGGGTGAGGAACTCCGTGCGACTCCGGGCCTGCTGGACGAACAGTTGCACCACCGACATCCCGGAGATGTACTCCGACAGGTATGCGTTCACCGCGCTCACCGCAAGGCGAACCCGGCGGTACGCGTCGCGGGCGCGGCGACGAAACACCTCTGTGACAACGACGACCGGCACCATCGTCAGCAGGATGATCCACGCCAGTCGTGCGTTGAGGCTGAACATCGTAATGACCACCGCCACCATGAGGCTTAAGTTGCGGGCGAGTTGCGACAGCACCGATGAGAAAAACTCGTTAATCGTCTCGACGTCGTTGGTGACCCGCGTCACCAGGCGCCCGACGGCCTGATTCCCCAGGAACCCGAGACTCTGATGAATCGTGTGTTGAAAGAGGCTGAGGCGCAGCCGTTTCATCACCAGTTGCCCTGTATACGCGGTCAGATAGATCTGACCGAAGCTTCCCAGGAGGGCGCCAAAGATGATGAAGAGAAACAACATTGCGTTTCTTCGCACACCCTCCAGACTCGATCGGCGCGCCGTGAGGCGCTGGTCAGCGCTGAGAAGATCCTGAGCGGTCGACGGAATTATCGTATACGCGTCGGTTTCAGCGACCAGCTCCGGTGCAAGCGCCTCGGCGATATCTCCATTTGCTCGGGTAATGTCCCGGTCAAGAATGAGATAGCGGGTGGAATCCAGGGTGCCCTCCGCGCGCATCGTGGCACGTTGATCGCGGGCGACGCGGTCAAGCTGTTCCTCCCGTATGTACGTCCATTCCTCCACCGTCACCGCCTCGTCGGCGTTGGGAAACCGGGAGAGCTCTTCAGGGGTGATGCGAACGCGGTAGTCGAGAATCTCATGGTCCACCGTCCGCTGGATCATGACGGGGATGAGCACTTCACCGACAGTCGCCACGACCAGCGCAACCATCGCAAGGACCACATACCATTTATACGGGGCGGCGTAGGAGGCAAGGCGGCGGATAACCTGCGGGTTGTAACCGCTGATGATCTTTTCATCCTGGTGGTGCTCAATCATGGGTGGTTCATCTCCGGGGCCTGGTTTTCTTCCTGCTGTTGCAGAAGGTAAACCTCACGATAGAGACCGGAGCGCCTGACGAGCGACGCGTGAGTGCCGCGATCGGTGACGCGCCCATCCTCAAGAACGACGATCTGGTCCGCCTCCTGCAGCGTCGAGACCCGATTCGAGACGATAATCGTCGTTCGGTGCGCCCGCTCTCGAGTTATATTTGTCAGGATCCGTTCCTCCGTATGAGTGTCTACCGCGGAAAGTGCATCGTCAAAAATGAGAACCGGAGGATTCTTCAAAAGCGCGCGGGCAACGGCGATCCGTTGTCGTTGCCCGCCGGAGAGGGTAACGCCGCGTTCACCAACGACGGTATTCCAACCATCGGGGAAGTCGTTGACGTCGCTGTCCATCGCCGCTATTTCTCCGAACTTGCGCACCGTCGCTTCGTCTGCAGTCGGGTCGGCAAATCTGATGTTTGCTGCGACGGTTGCGGAGAACAGAAACGTTGTCTGCGGTACGACACCAAAGACCGAACGCAACGTGTCCAGGTCGTATTCTTTCACGTCGGTACCGTCGAGAAAGATCGTTCCCGCCGGGGGATCGAGCAGGCGAGGAATCAGATCGACCATCGTTGACTTTCCGCTCCCGGTCCGCCCGAGAACTCCAAGCGTGGTCCCCGCGGGAATTTCAAGGGAAATGTCCCGGATGGCCGGTTCCGCCTCACCGGGATAGATGAACGAAAGGTTTCTGAACTCGATCCGGCCGCTTCCGAGGGTTGTGCGACCGTCCGCCGGTGAGGTGATATCCGAATGAGCGGACAGGACCTCGTTAATGCGGGTGAGGGACGCGGCGCCTCTCTGAAGCATGTTGACGGTAAACCCGGCGCCCATCATCGGCCAGATCAGCATTTGCAGGTAACTGAGGGTTGCAACAAAATCGCCGGTGGAAATTTCTCCGGTAATCAGGGCGCGCCCCCCGAACCAGAGGAGCATCAGCAGTGTCACTCCGGAAAGAAAGGTGACCAACGGAAAGAACAGCCCCCAGATTCGCACCAGATGCATGTTCTTTTCCTGATACGCGGCATTCGCATCACCAAACCGTTTCAGAAAGTAGTGCTCCTTCACAAACACCTGGACCACGCGGATGCCGCTGAAGACCTCTTGCGCCTGATCGCTCATGCGGGAAAAGCCCTCCTGAACCGCCTTGAACAGGTAGCCGATACGGGAGCCCAGGATGATAAGGCTGATCGTAATGACCGGGAGGGGCGTAACGGTAAAGAGCGCAAGCCGCGGATTCTGCCCGAAGAGGATAATCAAAATTGCGAGGGTCATGAACAACCCGTCGATAAACGCGACCAGCGCCATGCCGACGGCCATGCGCACCGCGTTGAGGTCGTTGGTTGCCCGCGCCATCAGATCCCCGGTTTTTACCTGCTGATAGTACGAGCGGGGCAGGGTGAGCAGATGATCGTACATTTGGAGCCGAAGGTCATTTTCTATGCGTCGGCTGGACCCGTGGATGAAGTATCGCCATCCGAGACGACCAAGGCCCACGATAACCGCGGTCCCGATCATGAGCATAAGAATTTGACGAATTGCGCCGAAATCGGGGGAAGAACCTTCCGAGAGCACATCAACTGCCCGTCCGATAAGCCACGGAATTAACAACTGTGCGCCGCTGGTGACGATCAGCGAGAGAACGCCGAACACGTAGGACCAGCGGTATTTTTTTACCAGCGGAAGGAGGGTGCGAAACTCACCGATCATGAAACGTCACCTTCCTTCCAGTGCTCTACCGTGCTGGTTATCTCCTCCTGGGCGTGGGTCAGCTGGT
Source organism: Spirochaeta sp. (assembly GCA_027859055.1). Classification (GTDB taxonomy): domain Bacteria; phylum Spirochaetota; class Spirochaetia; order DSM-27196; family Alkalispirochaetaceae; genus Alkalispirochaeta. The sequence goes on along the minus strand of JAQIBO010000216.1, from coordinate 27,428 downwards.
CAAGCAGCGCTCGTTTCCCCGCAACCGGCGGGAAGACCGCCACCGTTCTTATGCGGACCATGTGTCCCCAACGTAGACGGGTGAGATCCTGCAGGCGTGCAATTCCTTCGGCTCCACCAACGGCAACCGCGACGATCGGGAGCGTCTGAGGGCCAAGAATCCGGCGCACCGCACCGCTGTGAAACGTCCGGACCACCCCGTCACGCGACCGGGTGCCCTCCGGGAAGATAACTGCTCCCTCTCCGGGGCGAATCGTTTGGCCAAGACGTTCTATTTGATGCATCGCCGAGGCAAAATCGCCGTGACGGCTTATCAGCGCGTGACGTTGTACCCGCAATACCCGGGACACCGCGGGAAACCAGTGTTTGAGTTCTCGTTTTGCGACAAACCGCACGGCGTGTCGGCGGAACGCCGCCATAATCGCGACGATATCGATCAGGCTCTGGTGGTTTGATATGATCAGGATTTTATCCGGCATCGTTCGGTCGTCGACATCGATGGAGAGGCGCAGACCGACGGTCAGACGGGCAACCGCGAACAGGCCTTGCGCTCGCCGTGGTACGTCCCGATCCATAGCCCGTCGGGCCCACCGGATACTTACAGTGATGCGGAACTTGTCGAGAAGATCCCACCAGAGAAGTCGAGCAAGAAGAAGCAAAACCAGTAGATACGCCCGCATTGTTCCGATAGACTACCCGGAAACGTTGGGATGTGTTAACCGTGGATGGTCAGCCACCCGCGGATTTCGTTGACACCGAAGATCTTTTTTGCTACCGTCTCGGTCTGTCATATTCGATCATCCAGGAGGATAAATTCTTTGATAGTCAAGGGTTCCGCAGCGAAGCGGTTTCGTCAGAGTGAAAAACGACGTATAAGAAACAAGACGGTACGCAGTGAGGTGCGGTCAAGCGCAAAAAAGGTCCTTGCCGCGATTGAGCGGGAAGACGGCACGGAAGCGCTGAACGCGTTTCGGGCGTATGTGAAGCTGGTCGACTCAGCTGCGCACAAAGGCGTCTATCATCCCAATACAGTGGGGCGAAAGAAATCCCGGATGGCCCACAAAGTGAACGCTCTTCAGGCATAACGCCTGTCAGGGGAGGGCCCGTGCCTGATTCTAAACTCACGAAGGCGGAGATCGTCGAACGGATCGGCGAACAGACCGACGTAAGTAAGAAGGATATCCACGCGATCGTCGATGCTTTCTTCGTCGAGGTAAAAGATGCGCTCCTCGATGACAAAGTGGTTGAGTTTCGTGGGTTTGGCACCTTTGAAATCAGGACACGAAAAGGGCGGCAACACGCCCGCAACCCCAAAACCGGCGAGCAGGTGACAGTGCAGAATCACGGAGTCGTCGTCTTTCGACCGGGGAAAGAGCTTAAAGAGGCGAGTTGGCACCTGAGAAGTTGAACCCGACATTGAACCGTGCGCAGCGACGCCTTACACACTCGGGTCTTGCAAATACAGCCATAACCGTTGGATATCTTCTCATTGGTGCCGTGTTGTTTGCGGCGGTGTTTCCCAACGTCGTGGTACGGTTCGGCGTATATCCCCTTGCGTTTCTTGCGGTCGCTCCGGTACCGCTGGCGATCCGTCGAATGCGCTGGTGGTCGACGCCGTTTTACGGGTTTTTCTACGGATTCATCGCCTACGCCCTGTTCAACTACTGGCTGCTCACCTTTCACCCCCTCGCAATTTTCATTGTTCCGCTGATCTACGCCACCTATTTTGCGGTTTTTTTCCCGCTCATGTGGCTGGCCGGCCACCTCTTCGGACGGTGGGCGTTCCTGGTGCAGGCATTTGTATGGCTTGCCTACGAGTGGTTCCGGACTCAGTTCTACCTGGGCTACTCCTACGGCATCATGGGGTATTCGCTCTTCCCGGCACCGACCCTCATTCAGACCGCCGAACTTGGCGGAGTGTGGATCGTCTCTTTTCTCGTCGTGCTTCCTTCGTTCTTCCTGGCCCAGATGGTGAACGACCACGGATGGAACGTATTTGTTCACCGAAGCAGGATCGTCTCGTTGATTCGCTGGCGACGGCTCGAGTTGATCGCCTATGCGGCGTTCTTCGCCTTTACCGTGGCGTGGGGTGTGCTTTCTCCCGTTGACTACCGCGACGCTCCGTCCTGGGATGTGGCACTGGTGCAACAGAACATCGATCCGTGGCAGGGCGGCTTTCGAACGTACGAGCGCAGTCTTGAAGTTCTGCTTGATCAAAGCAACCGGGCTATTGCGGAACACGATCCCGATGTGGTGATCTGGTCGGAGACCTCTTTTGTTCCATCGATCGACTACCACACCCGCTACCGGACGGATCAGGAGCGCTATGAGCTGGTGCGTACGCTGCGTGACTATCTCGACGGCAGGGACATCCCGTTTGTCATCGGAAACAGTGACGGTCAGCTGCGCCGCAACAGCGACGGTGAGCTGGACCGGGTCGACTATAACGCCGTGCTGGTGTTCAACGAGGACGGGACGATTCAGAATACTTACCGCAAACTCCACCTTGTTCCATTTACCGAACACTTCCCGTTTGAACGCCAGTTTCCCTGGTTGCACCGCATGCTGGTGGAAAACGACACCACGTTCTGGGAGGCAGGAACGGACGCGACCGTGTTTGAACTGGACGGGGTCCGCTTTTCCACGCCGATCTGCTTTGAAGATACCTTCGGGTATCTTTCCCGTGATTTCGTTCGCGCGGGTGCGCAGATTATCGTCAACCTTACCAACGATCTATGGTCGTATTCGGAGCCGTCGGCGATGCAGCATCTTGGGATGGCGGTATTTCGAACAGTGGAAAACCGACGCAGTATGGTCCGGAGCACAAACGGAGGTATGACCGCGATAATTGATCCCAACGGTGCCATTACCGATATGTACCCCCCGTTTCGGGAGGGGTATCTGGCGGGAACGGTTCCGATCTACACCGAACGGGACACCCTGTACAACGCATGGGGAGACTGGCTGGCGTGGGTATTTACCGGTCTGGCCGGCATCTTTTTGCTGGTTGGGGTTCTCCGTATCTGGTCACGGTCTTTGATTGACAAAGCTCGTGCCACCATAGGAAAATAACGTATGTCGAATACGACGCCCAAAATCCTGCTTGTGGATGATGAACACATAAACGTCGAGTTTTTTGACGTCATGCTGTCCCGCCTGGGGTATGAAGTGATTACCGCCGGGGACGGGGATACCGCACTCGAAAAAATCGTTGAAGAGCAACCGGACCTCGTTCTGCTTGACAACATTCTGCCGGGCAAGACCGGGTGGGAAATCACCCGTTTGATCAAACAGGATCCGCAGTACGCGGAATACGCGGCCACCTCGATCATCATGTTCTCGGCGATGGACGATGTTGAAGACAAAGTCGAGGGGTTTGAGCTTGGTATTGAAGACTACATCACCAAGCCGTTCAACTTTTCCGAAGTCCTCGCCCGGATCCAGGCGGTTCTGCGACAACGCGAGCTCTCGCGGCAGGTGGTTCGGCGGGAACGGCGTCTCGCGCTTTCCGAGTCGCTGAAGAGTTCCCTTGTCTACTTCACCCGGCACATAAAAGACCCGATTGAGGGACTGCGAACGATGGCCTCCGAGCTGGATACCTCCTCCGAGGAAGCGGTCGGGAATCTCGTAAACCGGATTCTGGAGGAGACTGCGGAGACGCTTGCGACAATTGAGGGACTGGAAGAAGAAGTGCAGGAACTGCAATCCCAGGACGATGAACTCCGGGCGGATGAACTTTCCCTGGAGGATCTGGAAAGCAAGTTCCGGAAGCATGCAGCGGCTACGCTGCACGGCGTCCAGGGGAAACGTGATGATCAGTGAAGATAAAAAGCGGGTTCTTGACCTGTTTGCTCGGGGCCGGAAGCTCTACAAACTGATGCAGTTTGAAGAGGCGCAGAAATACTTTCAACAGGCCCTCGATATCGATCCCGATGACGGTCCGTCAAAAGTATACCTGGCTCGGTGCACCCACTACATCGAAACACCGCCCGCGGAGGATTGGGACGGTGTCTTCGTGATGACCTCGAAATAGACACATTCGCACCGGTATGAGGTGAAAGAGAGACACGATGGCGTACCATATCGATCCCCGTTCGATCGAACAGACAGATAGCAGACTCGGCAAAGGCACCCGGTTTACCGGAACGTTGAAATTCAGCGGATCGGTGACCGTCAGTGGCGAGTACGAGGGTGAAATCAACGCCGGCGGGTTTTTGTACATTCAGGAAGGGGCGACCGTCAAAGCTGACGTTCGGGCGCAGCGTATTATTGTGGGCGGAACGGTCCATGGGAATATCGAAGCCGACGACGAGGTGGAAATGCTGCCGGGTTGCACCGTCTACGGAAACGTGCGTTCCGGTCGGGTCCGGATCGCCGATGGGGTAATCTTTGAAGGCCGGTGTGAAATGCTCAAAAACAGCGAGAGCCTCGATATCTTCTCAGCTCCTCTGGACGAATTGCGCAGACAGGCGATTCCCGCTATTGAACCGAATGAACGCTGAAAAACGAGTGAACAAACGGTAAAGTGCGCCGTCGACTTGACACAGTATGAATAATGACATATCGTTTTAAACCTGCAATCAACGCACATACCGGAGTCTTATCACAACAAACGTTCAGGCGCTTCTCAATGAGCGCCGATGTTGTGCTCTCAGACCAATTTGGTATTGGAGTAATCCATGTCAGACAGTGACGAAAACAGTAACCAGCCACCAACACGCCAGGAAAACGGTCGGAACGACAACGATCGTGGTGACGCGAACCGAAGCGGCAATCGGCGTGGCGGCAAGAAGAAACGCGTCCGGGTAGCGGTTGTCAAGGACAACGACAACGGCGACCAGAACGCCGGACGAGGCAAAGACCGCACCGCCGGCAACAGCGGACCTCCCGGGGATGGCTCTGGTAACGGGAACAATTCCCGAGTGCCGACGGAGGTTCAGGATCGTCGTGCCCACGGGGATGACGGCACCGACGGTCGCCCGGCGACGGGTCAACAGGCGTTTTCAATCGACTTTTCCCACCTCAAAGATGATAAAAGTCTCAGCATCAACGAACTGACGCTGATGAACATGAAACTGCTCCGCAACCTTGCAGCGGATATGGGGATAGCCAGCGAAAACCTGCTGTCTCTCAAAAAGCAAGAGGTCATCTTTGCCGTTCTCAAGGCGCATACTGAACGCAACGGAACGATATACGCCTACGGATCGCTGGAGATTTTACCCGACGGCTACGGGTTTCTGCGAAGTCCGCAGAACTCGTATTTGTCCGGTTCTGACGACATCTACATTTCTCCCTCACAGATCCGGTTGTTTAACCTGAAAACCGGTGACACCGTATACGGGCAGATCAGACCGCCGAAAGAGGGTGAGCGCTTTTTCGCGATGCTTCGGGTTGAAAGTGTGAACTTTGACCACCCGACGGTGGCGCAGACGCGGATTCCCTTCGATAACCTGACGCCGCTCTATCCGGACGAACGGCTCGACATGGAAACGCGCAACAACGATCCGTCTACGCGGATCATCAACCTCTTCTGTCCGATCGGAAAAGGCCAGCGCGGTCTGATCGTTTCGCCACCGCGTACCGGTAAAACGATCTTCCTGCAAAAGATTGCGAACGCAATTACCGAGAACCACCCTGAGGTGTATCTCATCGTGCTGCTTATCGATGAACGACCGGAAGAGGTTACCGACATGGATCGCAACGTCAAAGCGGAGGTGATCGCCTCCACCTTTGACGAGCAGGCACAACGTCACGTTCAGGTTGCGGAGATGGTCCTCGAAAAGAGTCGCCGTCTCGTGGAACACAAAAAAGACGTCGTGATCCTTTTGGACTCGATCACGCGGCTGGCGCGGGCGTACAACCAGACCGTACCGACTTCGGGAAAGATCCTGTCCGGTGGTGTTGATTCGAATGCGCTGCATCGGCCCAAACGGTTTTTCGGCGCCGCCCGAAATATCGAGGACGGCGGGAGCCTCACGATAGTGGCAACCGCGCTGATCGAGACGGGGAGTCGGATGGACGAGGTCATCTTTGAAGAGTTCAAGGGAACCGGCAACATGGAGATGAACCTGGACCGGCGCCTGTCGGACCGGCGAATCTTCCCGGCTTTCAACATCAAAAAGTCGGGAACACGGCGGGAAGATCTGCTTCTCACGGAGGAAGAGCTCCGCAAGATGTGGGTTCTGCGGAAGGTGGTGAACCCGATGGACGACGTCGAGATCATCGAGCTCTTGATTGACAAAATGAGCAAAACCAAGAATAATGCCGACTTCTTACAGTCGATGAATACTACCGGTGCCGAATGAGGCGCGGGGCCCAATACCTGTGGAGGCAGATATGAGAGACATACATCCGGAATACCGACCGGTCGTGTTTCGTGACACGGCAAGCGGCACGATGTTCCTGACACGCAGCACTGTACAAACCAAGGAAACGGTCAAATACGAAGACGGGAACGTGTACCCTCTGTTTGATGTGGAAATTTCCAGCGCGTCACATCCGTTTTACACGGGTAAGCAAAAGCTGGTGGATACCGCCGGGCGGGTCGAACGGTTCCGACGAAAGTACAACATCAAAGAGTGATCTCCGGCGGCAGTGCGTCGCCCGACCATTACCGTTTGAGAGAAGACCGGCGCCTGTGTGCCGGTCTTTTTTTGTGTGCGCCCGGCAGGGCGCACACACGTAGGAGCACCCACCTGGAGGTGTCCGGCACGACGCCGCACCCACATCCCCTCAGAGCCGCCGGCGCCCCTGACGACGATTCCAGCGTGTAGAGACGGCGGGAACGATCACCAGAAGAAGTGCTCCCGCTACCATCGCCACACCGAGCCAGTCTCCCCAGGCGCGGTAGAGCGTCCACGTGTCCGGGTAGAGCGGCACGGTCACGCGTCTCGCGGTGCTTTCAAACATCGGCATCTCCGCGATAAGAACTCCCCGAGCGTCGACAACCCCGGAAAGCCCGCTGTTGGTGCCACGCACCAGGGTTGTCCGCAGTTCAATTGTGCGCAACTGGGCGGCCGCGTAGTGTTGCGTCTGCGCTGAGTCCTGACGGCTCCACGAGTTGTTGGTCAGATTGACCAGCAGGTCGGCACCGTTGTTCACCATCTCCCGGGGAACCCAGCCAAAGCCGTCCTCGAAACAGATCGGCGTGCCGACAGCAAGGGTTCCGCCGTCGCGTAACGGCAGTTCCAGAGGGACACTGCCGGAGCCGGGAACCCACGTGCCGGACAGACCGATCACGTTGCGAAACAGATCCTGAACGGCAGAAACGTTCCAGAACGGGATCGACTCGGCAAACGGTACCAGCTGCTGTTTCCCGTAGGCTCCCGTTATCGTCCCGTCCGGACGAATGACCACCGCGCTGTTGTGGTAGTCACGCCCGTTTGCGGCGCGTTGCGGCGTTCCCGTCACAAGGGGAATGTTGAGCGCACGGAGAAACGAAATGAACGGGAGTGCCGCCGGTTGCGAGCGATAAAATTCCACGTTCCGGTCGTATGGCACGCGGAGGCTCGTCTCGCTCCACACCACCGCGTCAACGGGTGGCCGTTGGGCCTCCCGGTCGTCAAGGATCGCGGAGACGGTGATGCGTTGCGCCCGGTCCAGTGCGTCGGGGAACCCGCCGGTGACCCAGCTGTCAACGTTCTGCTGGACCAGAAGCATTTCCACCGTATCGGTCGGGGTGATCGTCGGCAGCCGAACGGCGCCGAATCCACCTGCCACCGCGAGGAGCAGCAGTGCCGCTACGCCGTGGCGTCCGACAACCGAAAATACGGAGCTCTGCAGTGCGTTCAGCGCCGTGACCTGTCGGGGCTCCGGCTTTCGGTGCTGACGTATCGCGGTGTACAGGTCACGCACTGCAATTCTTTCCGCGACCGCCGCGTTTACGTAGGCCGCAAGAAACGAAACGCCCCAGACACCGGTGATTTCGGCGATCTGGGCTATATGAAGATTGATTGCAAGCGGGTAGCCGATCAGACCCCACGGGTATCCGAGAAAGCCCACCGATTTGAGGTATTCGTATCCGGTCCACACGATCGCGACGTACAACGGTCTCAAAGCATTCTGTTTCTGCCGAATTCCGCCGTCGCGGTGGGAGATGTGATACAGAAATCCGAACAGTATGTAGTTGTAGCCGGTGTATCCGACAACGGCGCCACCGATCGTCCAAATCGAGAACTCGCCAAAAAACGCGAGCCAGTAATTCGCAATGGCAGTACTGATCGCACCGAACAGGGCGCCGTATCGAGACGCCTGGCGGCGGGAGCGTGCCCGAAATACCACGAGAAATACCGGAACGAGAGCAACCAGCCCGGGCAACGTGAGGCCGCGGGGAAAGAGCTCGTTCGGCAACGCCAGAGATAACAGAACCGATGAAAAGAGTACCAATACGAACATCACCCCGGGATCATAGCGGGTTCTGGGACCTTTGACACGGGGGTACCGCGGTGCTACAGTCCTGAATGTGACGATCCTATTGACCAACGATGACGGACTCTACAGTCCCGGCCTGGAAGCGCTTCGGACGGTATTCTCGGAACATCACGATGTCTGGGTGCTGGCGCCCGACGGAGAGCGAAGCGGGTACTCCAACAGTATTACCATTTCCGAGCCGATTCGGTGTACCCGGATCGAGGAGGGTGTCTACGCCTCCAGCGGCACTCCGGCGGATTGCGTCATTCTGGGAACCCGCGGCGCCATTCCCGTCTCGCCGGAACTCGTTATCTCCGGAATCAATATCGGTCCCAACCTCGGTTCCGATATCGTCTATTCCGGTACGTGCGCAGGAGCGCGTCAGGCGGTCTATAGAGGGCTTCCGGGAATCGCTGTGTCACTGAACTCGTTTCGTCCGCCGTTTCATTTTGAACCGGTTGCGCGGTTTATTGAAAAACACCTTGATGAGATGCTCGCGCTGTGGAATCCGGATCACTTTATCAACATCAATGCCCCCAACACGCCGGAGCCCACCGGGGTCGCCATCACCTCTCCGGCGATGCGTCTGTACGACGATAAGCTGCTTCCATTTGAACCGCCCCGGGGCGGCACCTATTATTTTGTGGATGGGAAACCGTCTGAGACGGTGTTGGAGCGTGGCACCGACTGGCACGCCGTAGAGGACGGCCAGATTTCGGTGAGTCCGGTGATGCTCAACCCGATCAATCACGCCGTTGAAGAGCACTACCGGACCTCGGGTTTCGTACGGGAACGATGAACGAAGGAATTCGACTGTACCGTCAGAAAAAGTTCCGCCAGGCCCTCGATGTGTTTCTTTCAGTCCACGTCGAGGACTCGGAACAGCCGACGCTGAGTTATTACATCGGACTGTGTTACGCGCATCTCGAAAAACACGATGAGGCACTTCTATACCTTGAACAGGTCGTCAATTCCGATATCGGTTTTCTGCACATCTACCAGAGTCGCATGATCATGGGGTACATCTACGCGGTCAGCGGACGCTATCGCCTCGCCGAGTTTGAGTTGAACCGGTTGCTTGAGGACGGGTATGAGTCGGCCAAGGTGTATGCAGCGCTGGCATATGCGATATACGCGCAGCGGAAAACCGCCCCGGCGATTGCCAACCTGGAAAAGGCGCTGAAAATCGACCCGGACAACGCGAATGCGCGCAACTCCCTCGGATTTATCCTGGCGGAAAACGAGATTCAGCTGGACCTTGCGTTGGAACACTGTCAGAAGGCGGTCAATCGATATCCGAAAAACGCCGCGTACCTTGACTCGCTTGCGCTGGTACAGCGTCGGCGCGGCAATTTGCAGCAGGCGAAGGTGCTGTACGAGCAGGCGGTCCGCATCTCCGGAGGGAATCCGGAAATTGTCGGCCATTACAAAGAACTGCTTCAGGCGGCGGGAGTGAACGTATGATGCGCCGATCGTCGGCCCGTGGGGTGAGTCGAACCTGCGCCGCCGTTCTTCTGGCGATGGTGATGATCGCGCTGTTCGGCGGCGCGGGCTCTCTCAGCGCCCAGGCGATAGATATGGACGCCGCGGAGGCCGCGGAAGAGTTTCGCTGGGGTGTCCGGGCGTTTCACGCGGGACGCTTCAACGATGCGATCGTCGCGTTTACCCGGGCGATTGCATTTAAGCCGGACGATCTGCGCGCGCGCGAGTGGCTGGGGCGGGCGTACTTCCACAGCGGCCTCGTTGAGGCTGCGCTTGATGAGTGGTCGGTGATCGCCGAAAGTGGAGAAGCCGGCGCGTACCTTCTGTCCCGACTGGAACAGATCCGATTTCGCCGGGGAACGTTGCCGCTTTTGCCGCCGGACCTCAAGATCAGTCGTTCACAGCAGGTGGGTGGTACCCGAGGGCAAACGGTATTGTTCCGGCGCCCCGGAGGAATGGCGGCCGAACCGGGGGGTGATTTTTTTCTCGTCTCCCTGGGAACGCAGGAGGTCCTGCGGATCACACCGAACGGTCGGATTCGGAGGCGGATTCGGGGCGGATTACCGGGATTGGACAAACCGTTTGACGTCGAGTGGCGAGAGGGCCGCCTGTACGTGACTGAGTTCGGTCGTGACCAGATTGCGGTGCTTGACGATACCGGCGGGCGCGTCGGAACGATCGGTGCCCCGGGGCTCGGTGACGGTGAGCTTCTCGGTCCCCAATACCTGGCCATTGACGGTGACGGCTTCGTATACGTGACCGAATGGGGATCTCGGCGAGTCAGCAAGTTCGCACCGGATGGTGAGTTTTCTCTCTCATTTGGCCCGGAAACGCGCTTTTTTTCCGGTCTTCAGCGTCCGACGGGGATTGCGATCCGCGATGAGACCGTTTACGTCGCAGATACCGATGACCGCGGCCCGGCGCTACACCTGTTTGACACCTCCGGGAACCACATGGAGCGAATCCCGTTACCGCTGACTGCCGAAGACCGGCCGGAATATGACATCAGCGGAGCGGTTGTTGAAGATATCGCCTGGTACGATGAGACACTCCTGCTGATCACTGCGGGGTACCGGGTGCTGCTCTTTGATCCCGATCGAGAATCGGTGGAGGCGGAGATCAACGACCAGCAACGCCAACGGGTCGCCTCCGCGGTTCGTGACGCCAATCGGCGGGTGCTCGTCAGTGATTTCGACGCCGACGACTTTTCGATCTTTGAACCGGAAGGAACGCTGTACGCCGGGCTTGACGTCCGGATTGAGCGGATCGTGACCGCTGCGTTTCCCCAGGTCGGCGTACTTGTCGCGGTCCATGATCGCAACGGGCGCCCGATCGTAGGTCTGGAAACGGCAAATTTCATCATATCCGAGAACGGACGTCCGGAAAACAACGCTCAACTGGAATCAGCCGGACAGGTCGTGACCAGCCTTGATACGGTTGCTCTTCTCCAGCCGCGATCCGGACAGAGTTACACCGACGATGCCGCCCGGGCAGTCTCCGATCTTGTATCGGTACTACCGTCCGGCGACCGGATGGACCTGTACGTCGCGGGACGGGAACCGACGTTGGTGTCCCGCCGGCCGGCAAGCGCGGATCTGTTTGCCGACCGTACCGCCCGCGCCCTGGTCGAGCGGGACCAGCTGTTTGCCGCTGACGAGGTTGCCCTGGATCGGTCTATTCGGGTTGCCGCGGCGGAATTGCTGGAGAGCGGATTACGCCGGAACCTGGTACTGATCGGTGACGGACGTGTTGGGGACACAGCGTTTCAGGAGTACAGTATTGACCAGTTGGCAGCGTTCCTCTCAAATAACGAAATCGGGTTTCACATCGTTCTGCTGGAACAGCGGACCCCTGATGCGGAACTCTCATATCTGGTGGAGCAAACCGGGGGAACGATACGGTACGTCTATGAACCGCAAGGTGTAGCTCCGATCGTCGAGGACTTCCGCCGGAAGCCGCTGGGAACGTACTGGCTGACGTATACCTCTGCGGCAAATCCCGATTTTGGCCGGGCATTTATCGAAGTATCCGCGGAAGCGCGGATATTCGTACGGAGCGGTCGCGACGAAATGGGCTTTTTTCCGCCCGCTGAGTCGTGACGTTTTGCCACAATTGAAATAAATTCAACAGCGTATGAGTGATCCCAATGTACCCGGCGGTCGCGGCCAGCTGAAAGAGAAAACCCGGAAAAAGGTCGACGAACCAAAGAAATACCGTGTCGTGCTCCACAACGACGACTATACGCCAATGGAATTCGTCGTGGAAGTGCTAAAAAAGATCTTCAGGAAGTCGCCGGTCGAGGCGCACGCTATTATGTTGAGTGTACATAAAAAGGGTCGAGGGATCGTCGGGCTGTACCCGTACGATATCGGTGCGACGAAGGTTGAACAAACCCGCGCGATGGCAAAACGGAGTGGATATCCGTTGAAATCCACTCTTGAGGAGGCACCGTAGTAACGATGCACATTGACAGAGAGTTACAGGCGCTATTAAGCGCCGCATACCAGGAAGCGAAACAGCGTTCCCACGAATTTCTGACACCGGAGCATATTCTGTACGCCGCACTGTACTTCGATTTCCCCCAGGCGGTTCTCCGAGCGTGTGAAGTGGACGCGGAGTCGGTGCGAGACAGTCTCGAAGAGTACCTGGAAACGGAAGTCCCGTTCGTCGAAAAAGAGGAAGATCCCAGCCAGTCCCTCGGGTTTCAGAACGTGATTGAACGGGCGGTATTCCATACCGAGTCCGCCGGAAAGGAAAACGTCGAAATCGCGGATATTCTCGTCTCGATCTTTGACGAATCGTCATCCCATGGGAGTTTTTACCTCCGCCGGGAGGGCCTTGAGCGGGTTGACCTCCTGGAGGTGATCAGCCACGGCGTACCGGACTGGGAGGAGGACGAACTGGCCGACGACGATCTTGCCGATGAGGACGCTGATGGGTTTACCGGTGGCGGTGATGAAGAACCGGACGAACGGGTCGACGCTGAAGACGATCTTGACGACGAGACGGTCGGCGGGGGGCGCAAAAAGAAAAAGAAGCGCGCCCTGGACCAGTTTACCCAGGAGCTGGTTGCGGAGGCTGCAGCGGGAAAACTGGAGCCGTTGATCGGACGGGCGGATGTCCTGGAACGCAGTATTCAGGTCCTGTGCCGACGGATGAAAAACAATCCGATCCTTATCGGGGAACCCGGAGTCGGTAAGACGGCGATCGCTCACGGCCTGGCGGACCGGATAGCCGACGGTTCCGTTCCGGATATCCTCAAGCATTACAAGCTGTACGCCCTGGACATGGGGGCGATGATCGCCGGGACGCGCTATCGCGGCGATTTTGAAGAGCGGATGAAAGCGATCATGAAGGAGCTCGAAAAGGAGCCGAACGTGATCCTTTTCATCGACGAGATCCACACGATCGTGGGCGCCGGGGCCGTGTCCGGCGGCGCGATGGACGCCAGCAATATGCTGAAACCGGCGTTGGCGTCGGGTTCCATCAAATGCATCGGCTCGACGACGTTCGGCGAGTACAAACGCTTTTTTGAACGCGATCGGGCGCTTGCGCGGCGTTTTCAACGAATCGATATTGATGAGCCCTCCGAAGAGGAAACCGTTGCGATTCTGCGCGGTCTTCAGGGGCGCTACGAAGAGCACCACAACGTGCGCTATACCGATGCAGCACTGGAGGCGGCGGTTCGCCTTTCGGCGCAGTACATCAACGAACGCTTTCTCCCGGACAAGGCGATCGACGTGATCGATGAGGCTGGGGCGTACATGCGGATGAAACACTTCCGCGAGGCGCCGGCGGAGACGGAAGAGCCGGCAAGGACGGAAGCGCCGGAGGAGGCGGAAGCGCCGGTCGAGACGGACGAGGCGGGGAGTGCGCCTCTCGCGGAGACGACGCCGACCGCCCTGCAGCTTGAGCCGGTCACGATCGATGAAGCGGAGATCGAACTGGTTGTTTCCAAGATCGCCAAGATTCCGGTAAAAAGCGTCAGCACCACGGAACGGGAGCACCTCCAATACCTCGGCACCCACCTGCGGGAACAGCTGTTTGGTCAGGACCTCGCGGTTGATACGGTGGTTACCGCGGTAAAACGCTCCCGAGCCGGTTTCCGGAACGCCGACAAGCCGGTTGCCAGTTTTCTCTTTGTCGGTCCCACGGGAGTCGGAAAGACGGAACTTGCCCGGCAGTTGGCGGATCAGCTTGGGATCGCGCTGCATCGCTATGACATGAGCGAGTACCAGGAAAAACACACGGTATCGCGCCTGATCGGAAGCCCTCCCGGCTATGTGGGCTACGAGGAGGGGGGCCTTCTTACCGATGCGATCCGCAAAACGCCCCATGCGGTGGTGCTCCTTGACGAGATCGAAAAAGCGCATCGCGATATTTACAATATTCTTCTCCAGGTGATGGATTACGCCACGCTGACCGATAACGCCGGTAAAAAGGCCGATTTCCGCAACGTGATTCTGATCATGACCTCCAACGCCGGTGCGCGGGAGATCGGCAAGCCGATGATCGGGTTTGGTGATCGAAACATCACCGAGAGCGCGATAAACGACGCGGTGGAAGAGGCGTTCTCGCCGGAGTTCCGCAACCGCCTGGACAAGGTGGTGCTGTTCGGTCGCCTGGACGAGGAGATCGTCAAGGATATCGTCCGCAAGGAACTGCTGACGTTTAACGAACAGCTTGCGGAGCGCAACGTCCGCCTGGAGGCGCAGGAGGACGCGATTACGTGGCTGGCCCGACGTGGCTATTCGCCGGAGTTCGGTGCGCGCAATATCGCGCGACTTATCGAATCGGAGATCAAGGAGTACTTTGTAGACGCCGTTCTCTTCGGTGAGCTCGCCGACGGCGGCGTCGCTGAGGCGGTTGTCGAAAACGATGCGATCGTGATCCGTCCGATAACGCAGACCTGAGCGTCGGGGGCGGAACGGGAGCACCAACGGTGGAGTACTTCGACGAGCACGAGCGAATCCGCTTCCCCGATCCGTCCCGGGCGGATCCGTGGGGTTTGCTGGCCAGTGGGGGGAATCTGTCGCCGGGTATCGTCCTGTCCGCCTACGAACAGGGGATCTTTCCCTGGTATGACGAGGACCCGATTCTGTGGTTCTCGCCGGACCCGCGCTTTGTTCTGTACCTGGACAGCTTCCGGATCGGAAAGCGGACGCGTCGAACCCTCAGTAACGGAGCGTTCACAATTACCTTTGACCACGCGTTTGACGACGTGATCCACGGTTGCCGGACCGTTCGCAAGGAGGGCACGGGAACGTGGATCACCGAAGAGATGTACGACGCGTATCGCGAGCTTCACCGCCTCGGCTACACCCACTCGGTGGAAGTGTGGGAGGACGGCGAGCTGGTGGGTGGTTTGTACGGTGTCGGAATCGGAACGTTCTTTGCCGGGGAGTCGATGTTTTCCCGCGTCCGCGATGCCAGTAAGTTCGCGTTTACCGCTCTGGTCGGGTATTTCGATCTGCTGGGGGCCCCGATGATCGACTGCCAGTCGTATACCGGATATCTCGCCTCATTCGGGGCGACTGAAATCCCCCGGGACCGCTTCCTGACCGAAATCGGGCCACTCCAGGAGCGTGCCCCCAGCGGCCCGGGATGGGAATCTGTCGACGGCGCGGAGATGCTGCGGCGCGGACTGGAGCGGAACGCGGGGAGCCGACCCGTCAGACCTCAGTAGTGAAAGCCACTGTCCCCGATGAACTCGCGCAGGATCGACTCCGACGGCACGTTTTTTTCCGGAATCGTGGAAAAGTTCCGCAGAAAGGTCTGGAGCCGGACCGCCTCGTGGTACACGTCGTCCCACGGTTTCACCTGCCGTAACAGCGGTTCGGCGTAATTTCGCAGCACCCCAAGCTCGTAGTCCAGCGCGGTGTTGAACGCCGCATCGGCGGAATCCTGAAAGGGAAAGATGTTCTGGTCCTCGCCGCGGCGGACTGAAGGCCACATCTCCAGAGTTGCGACGGCGCTGTGCCCGCGGAACTGGTGGTCCCGTACCATTCGCCGGATCAGCCGGTTGTCGGTGGTGCTGATCCGGTTGTGATCATCCAGGTTAAGCTGCGTAAGGGCGGAAACGTAGACCTTGAACTTCCGATCTGCGTCGACGCGCGGCGTCAGCGCGTCGTTCAGTCCGTGAATACCCTCCATGAGGAGGACACCCCGGTCGGGCAGGGTGATCACGTTGCCGCGGTACTCCCGTGCTCCCGTCTTGAAGTCGAAACTTGGCAGTTCAACCTCTTCTCCCTTGAAAAGCCGTACCAGATGGTCGTTGAGGAGGTCAACGTCGATTGCGCCGATATTTTCGAAGTCGTACTTCCCGTCTTCATCAAGCGGCGTGAGCTCCCGGGGAACGAAATAGTCGTCCAGGGAGATCATGATCGGAATCAGGCCGACGACGCGGAGCTGAACACCAAGTTTCTTGGTGAAAGTCGTTTTCCCGGATGAGGATGGTCCGGCTACCAGGACAACCTTTTCCGTCTCACCCGCCGCGGTAACCTGATCGGCAATACGGGCGATCTTCTTTTCATGGAGCGCCTCGTTGACGCGGATAAACGCTTTCACCTCTTTGCGCTCCGTCAGGTGGTTGAGCTGGCCGACCGACGAGATGCCGAGAACGCGGCCCCATTCCTTGTACTCGCGATAAATCTGGAACAGCGTCGTGCTTCGGTATCCCGGCGATACCTTTGTGTGGTCCGATGCGGTGGGGAACACCAGCAGAAACCCATTGTCGTACGGTTCAATCTCCCAGGCGGTGAGTATTCCGGTACTCGGCGCGAGGGGTCCATACGAAAGATCCATGAAATCGTCGCAGTGGTAGACCGGCACCTCGCTGTAGTTATGCCGTTCAACCAGAAGCGCGGCATCGCGCATTCCCCGTGCGTTGAAGTACTCGAGCGCGTCAGTGTACGCGACAACGCCGCGCCTGATCGCCAGATCACCGGCAACGATCTCTGAAAGTGTCTTTCCGAGCGTTTGGATGATCTCCGGGTCAACGGCGCGTCCATCCAGCGAGTAGTAGTAGGCGTTACCGAGGGAATGGCCGATCAGGAGGCGTCGCCCGGGAAGCGTTTTATGAGCTGCGATCGCCAGGGCGTAGCACACGCTTCGGCGGTAGACCCGTTGGCCGACTCCAGTATTGATAAAGATCGGTCTGATCTCGGCGTTGATCGCGAGGCGATAACTGAGGGCGCGGACCTCGTTGTTGACGAACGCGGCGATAACCGGCATCGCATCGGCCCGCGCTTCGCATGCGTTGAGCGCCTCGGCGACGGTAACTCCCGCCGGGAGTGTGACCGTGTTTTCCCCACAGGCGCGGATTGTGACGTTTTGCATAGAGCTGCCCCTTTTTTGTTCAGTCCCGGAACCGGGCGCTTCCGACGGGAACTACATCGCCGTGCGTAGCTTGGCAACCTCTTCCGGTGCCAGCACGCCGGTAACCGAGTACTGTTCGTTTGCGGTGTCCACCACCGGTTGCTCGGAGATAACCGCTCCGTTGCGGTCGGTAATCAACCGAACGCTCGGCGTCCGGGGGCTGCTCGGCGTGATGTCCACGACGATCGCCCGGTTTCCCGATGCAAGCTGGACGAATGTTCCGTATGGAAAGAGCGAAAAGGTTCCGACCATCGCCTGCAATACTTCTTTGTCGTACCGGGTGTTCTGGCCGGTGAGGAGCGTCTTCATAATCGTGTGTCCGTCAATCGGCGAGCGATACGGCCGGGTAGACGCCATCGCGGCAAAGGTGCTCGCGGGGTTCAGAATCTTGGCGTATTGGGAGAGTTTTTCGCCGGTTATAGCGCGGGGATAGCCGGTCCCGTCGATTTGTTCCCGCGACTCCAGGACCGCCAGACATACCTGCATCGGGTAGTTGAACTGGCGCAACACCTTGAACCCCAGGACCGGCGCGGTTGTAATCGCCTTTTTCTCTTTTGGAGAAAGTTCGCGATTACTCATATAGAGTTGGCTGGGAAGGCGAATCATGCCGATTTCATGCAGAAGGGCGGAGGTTCCAATATCGATCAGCCGGTGCGGAGGCATTTTCATCGTTGAGGCGGTGGCAACGGCAACGATCGCCGTTTTCACCGCGTTATCGACGATGTTGTTGGTGTTACCCGGATTGAGCTCCGGAATGCGAAGCAGGAAACGGCGTTGGTCCCGTAACTGCCCGAGGAGCGTCTTGATGCGATCGTGGATCGACTCCATCGGGAGGAGGTTGTTCTGGAGAAAATTGCCGAACAGTTGCTCCGCGAAATGGAGCAGGACGGTGTACTGGCTCAGCGCTTCTTTCAGGTGTGTTGCGTCCTGGCGCCCTTCATCTATCGCTGCCAGAGGGGCTCCTTCGCTGGCTGCCACGCCGCCGCCGACCGCCGGCGCTACCTCGCTGATCTCTCCATCGGTAAGGAGATAGTCGAAACTCCACCGTTCCAGCCGGTCGAGGAGCACCTGATCGACAGGAATTTCCGGCGAGAGAAGGACATACTTTTCGTCGAGAAACATCTCTTTGGTAATATAGACGCTTTCTCGCAGCTGTGACCGAACGATCTTATTCATCTACGCATCACCATTGACCCAGTAATAGCGGCATATTAGACTGCCGCTATTCATTATAACGGAAAAACAGCGTGAAACTTAAGGCTATCTTCGTAATCTTCAACATTCTTATCGGCGTTTCGTTCCTGTTCGTCGTTTTTATGCCGGCGTTTTTTCTCGGCTGGGAGTACGCCGCCGTCTTCTGGGCGTCCAACTGGTATCTGGCGCTCCTGTTTCTGCTCGTCCTGGGTATCCTGAATACCTATTTCGTGTACAACTGGCGGCTCTTTACCGCTTTACAGAACGAAGACTGGGACGCGGTGATTCTGGCTCTGGAAAAACGAGTTTTCGAACGCAAGCGATACGCCGCCGGCAATATCCGGCTTCTTGTGAACGCGTACGTTGTTCGGGCTCGAACCGAGGCGATCTCCCGACTTGAGGAGGAACTGCGAGCCCACAAGCCGAAGGTGCTCCGCAAAAACGCCCTGTTGATCGGGATCCCGCACCTCCTTTCCAACGACGGCGCGGAAATTGCGACGTATTACGGCGAGTTTGTGAAAGCCGCCTCAGGACGCCGGAAAGAGTGGTTGCGCTGGAGTTTTGCCTTTGGACGCATGCTGGAACAGCGCCCGCAGGACGCACGGGAGACGCTGGATGACCTGTGTGACAACGCCTCCGATCCGATCGTCCGGGCGTTGAGCGGGTACCTACTTGAGGCGTACGCCCAGAAAGATGAAAGCGAACGACAGAGAATCGACGCGTGTCGCGAGGTCATCACCTCGTCTCACAGCGCTGTCGAATGGGACGCCCTGGTCGAGAAAGCACGCACGGACCTGTACGTACTGATTCTGAGCAAATTGCTGCGGGATGTCCGGGAATGGCTGTACCGGGAGACGTTGTGAAACAAAACCGCAATTTTCAAAAATCTCAGAAACTCAGCGATGTCTGTTACGACATCCGCGGCCCCGTTCTTCAGGAAGCACAGCGGCTTGAGGAAGAGGGGTTTCGGGTCGCGAAGCTGAACATCGGCAATCCCGCTCCGTTCGGGTTTGACGCGCCGGACGAATTGCTTCACGACGTCATCGTCAATCTCCGTGAGGCGCAGGGCTACGTGGACAGCAAGGGTATCTTTGCGGCGCGCAAAGCGGTGATGCAGCACTACCAGGCGCGGGGCATGCTCGACGTTCAGACAGAAGACATCTACATCGGCAACGGTGTCAGCGAACTGATCGTGATGAGCATGCAGGGCCTGCTCAACGACGGGGACGAGGTTCTTATCCCGTCACCGGACTATCCGTTATGGACCGCCGCGGTGCATCTGGCCGGTGGTACACCGGTCCATTACATCTGCGACGAGCAGGCCGACTGGAATCCCGACATCGCCGATATTCGCAGCCGCATCACCGATCGCACCCGGGCGCTGGTGGTTATCAACCCGAACAACCCCACCGGAGCGGTGTATCCCCGGGAAATCATCGAGGAGCTCCACGACCTGGCTGCGGAACACGGACTGCTGGTGCTTGCCGACGAGATTTACGACAAGATCCTCTACGACGACAACGAGCACGTTTCGATCGCCACCTATTGCCGCGATATTCCGTGCATCACCTTTAACGGGTTGTCAAAGGCGTATCGGGCAGCGGGATTCCGGGCGGGGTGGATGGTCCTGAGCGGCCGCCTGAACCTCATGAATGATTACCGCGAGGGGTTGGACATGCTTTCCAACATGCGGTTGTGCAGTAACGTGCCGGCGCAGTTTGCGATTCAGGCGGCGCTGGGGGGCTACCAGAGTATCCGTGACCTTGTACTGCCGGGCGGACGACTGCGGGAGCAGCGTGATATCGCCTGGGAGCTGATCAACGATATTCCCGGCCTCAGTGCGGTGAAACCGCGCGGTGCGCTGTACCTGTTCCCGAAAATCGACACTGCCCGGTTCGGGATAACCAATGACGAGAAATTCGTATACGACCTGCTGGTGGAGAAGAAAATTCTTCTGGTGCAGGGAACCGGCTTCAACTGGGCGCAGCCGGACCACTTCCGGATCGTGTTTCTTCCCGACCGGGAGGAACTACGCCGTGCCATCCACGAGCTCGGAGACTTTTTGAGCTACTACCGGCAGCAGTAACTGCCGCCGGGCCCCACTGCGCTTGAAGTCCCGCCCGATCGGTCTGTATAATCCCCGGTTATTCATGGGACGAGAAACACGAGTACGATACGCTCCGTCACCGACGGGGATGCAGCACATCGGGGGCGTCCGAACGGCCCTGTTCAACTATTTCTTCGCGCGCTCCCGGGGCGGCACGTTTATTCTCCGTGTGGAAGACACGGACCAGACGCGCTTTCATCCGGAGGCGCTCGCCGATATCTACGAAACCTTTCAGTGGCTGGGAATAACTGCCGATGAAAGCCCTGCGGCGGGGGGGGCCAAGGAACCGTACGTCCAATCCGAACGGGTGGAGATGTACCGGGAATACGCCCAATGGCTGATAGACAACGGGAAGGCGTACCTGGATTACACCTCCGATCGGGTTGACCCGGAAACAGCCGACAGCGATGAGGCAACCGGCGGCGGCTACAACTTCGCGGGACGGGACCTTTCCACAGAAGCTGTTGAACAGTACAAAGCCGATGGGGTCAAGCCGGTTGTTCGCCTGTTGGTTCCATTGGACGGCAAGACCGAGTTTGAGGACCTCGTCCTCGGGACGATGAAGCGCAAGAACAAGGATCTTCCCCCGGACCCGGTTCTGCTGAAGTCCGACGGATTTCCCACCTACCACCTGGCAAATGTTGTCGACGATCACCTGATGGAAATCAGCCATGTGATGCGTGCTCAGGAGTGGGTGCCCTCGACGCCGCTGCACATTCTTCTGTACGACGCCTTCGGCTGGGAGCCGCCGGCGTTTGCGCATCTGCCGATGGTGATGGGCAAAGACGGGAGCAAGCTCTCCAAACGGCACGGTTCCACCAGTGTGATCGAGTTTCGCAAACAGGGTTACCTGCCCGAGGCGGTCACCAATTACATCACGATGCTGGGCTGGTCCTATGACGACTCACGGGAGTTCTTCACCCGGGAGGAACTGGAGACGCTTTTCTCCGTGGAAAAGATCAACAAAGCGCCGGCGGTGTTCGACTACAAAAAGCTGGACTGGTACAACGGCCAGTATATTCGCCAGTGCGATGACCAGCGGCTGCTGAGCCTGCTGATACCGTACGTGCAGGCCGCCGGCTGGATCTCCGGGGAAGATGGTGAGGGGAGCGCGCCGGCGGAACAGGAGCGCCTGACCGCCCTGTTGCCGCTCATTCGGGAACGGCTCAAGACGCTTTCCGATGTGGTCCCGCTCCTCCGTTTCGTCTACGAGACGATCGATACGTGGCCGATCGAGGAGTTGATACCCAGGAAAGCCGATGCTGCGGAAACGTTGCGATGGCTGGATACTGCGGCGGGTGTGGTTGAACGGCACGGGGTCCCTGAAGCGGGTGACAGCGCCGGAGAGGAGGCGCTGGACGACGCGTTCCGCGCCGCGGCGGAGGCGGAGGACACCAAACTCGGCAATCTGATGATGCCCCTTCGTGTCGCCGTCACCGGCAGCCGCGTCTCGCCGCCGCTGATCGGGTCGATCCGGGTGCTGGGGCTGGAAGAGGCGCGGCGGCGAATCGCCGGGGCGCGGGCGCAACTGGAGCGCCATGCCGCGGGGGAATGAGCGCGGACAGATCGTGCGAAGCGCACCTGCGGCCCGGCGGAGCCATGTGAACCGGACAGTTGGACAAAGGAAACACAAAAGGAGTGTAACAGTATGAGCGTGGACCCGAAAACGATGGAAAAGATCGTCAGTCTCTCAAAGCGGCGGGGATTTATCTTCCCCTCCTCGGAAATATACGGTGGCCTCGCCTCAGCATGGGACTACGGTCCCCTCGGCGTTGAGCTGAAGAGCAACATCCAGCGGTTCTGGTGGAAGGAGATGACCCAGCTGCACGACAACATCGTGGGGCTTGATGCGGCGATCCTGATGCATCCTACCGTGTGGAAGGCCTCCGGTCACGTCGACAACTTTTCGGACATGATGGTGGAAGACACGGTTACCAACGAGCGGTACCGGTGGGACCATCTTACCGAAGAACAGCGGGAAACGAAGACCAGCCCCAACGGAAACCCCCTTTCCGAGCCGCGGCAGTTCAACCTGATGTTTGAAACCCACCTTGGCCCGGCGACCGACTCGGGTAGCAAAGTGTACCTCCGGCCGGAGACCGCCCAGGGGATCTACGTCAACTTCCGCAACGTGGTACAGACCTCGCGGGTCAAGATTCCTTTCGGGATCGCCCAGGTCGGGAAGGCGTTCCGGAACGAGATCGTCACGAAAAACTTCATTTTCCGCACCGTTGAGTTTGAACAGATGGAGATGCAGTACTTCGTCAAACCCGGTGAAGACGACAGATGGTTTGAATTCTGGAAAGCGGAACGGATGAAGTACTACGACAAACTGGGTATCAACATGGAACGTCTGCGGTTCGAAGAGCACGGCCCGGACGAACTGGCGCATTACGCCAAAGCGGCGTTTGACATCCAGTACGAGTTTCCCTTCGGGTGGCAGGAGCTTGAGGGAATCCATAACCGGACCGACTACGACCTCTCCCGGCACAGCGAGTTCAGCGGCAAAGAGATCAACTACCTCGAGGAGGAGACGAAAGAACGTTTCATCCCCTACATCGTGGAAACATCCGCCGGTCTGACCCGAAGCGTACTTATGGCCCTCAGCGACGCTTACGAAGAAGAGGAGGTCGGTGAGAACGACACGCGCACGGTACTGCGGTTCCATCCGAA
This sequence comes from Spirochaeta sp., assembly GCA_027859055.1. GTDB lineage: Bacteria > Spirochaetota > Spirochaetia > DSM-27196 > Alkalispirochaetaceae > Alkalispirochaeta. Next base: position 4,187 of record JAQIBO010000216.1, on the reverse strand, counting down.
GATCGCGCCGGTCCAGGTCGGGGTGTTTCCCCTGGTCAAGAAAGACGGCCTGGCGGAAAAGGCGCGGGAGATTGAAACGGCGCTGCGTGACGACTTCACCACCTTTTACGACCAGTCCGGTGCGATCGGGCGTCGCTACCGCCGGCAGGACGAGATCGGCACGCCCTATTGCATCACGATTGACTACGACACGATGAACGATGATACCGTCACCCTTCGCTTCCGCGACTCAATGGAACAGGTGCGCGTTCCCGTTGCGGAGCTTGTCACCACAATTCGGAAGGCGATCAGCGAGTACCGGAGGGTCGGTACGTGAGTGACCGGTCCGCTGAGGGGGCCGGCGGGCATCCGCACCGTCCCGGGGCGCTGGAGCGCCTGAAAGAGCGCGGATTCTTCGCCCAGTGCACCGACGAGGCGTTGCTGAAACGGCGCATGGACGAGGGCCCGGTGACGTTTTACGTGGGGGTGGATCCTACCGGACCAAGCCTTCACGTGGGGCACCTTGTCCCGATCTACGCGCTGGCGCACCTGGCGGAGTTCGGCCACCGCGGAATCGTCATCGTCGGTGGCGGAACCGCCCGCATCGGTGACCCCTCCGGCAAAACGGAGATGCGGCGTATGATCACCGTTGAGGAGATCAACGCCAACGCCGAGCGGATCGGCGGGCAGATCGACCGCTTTCTCTCGGTACGGGGTACCTCTTTTTCGATGGTGAATAACGCGGAGTGGCTTGCGGACCTGAACTACATCGAGTTTCTCCGGGATATCGGCCGTCATTTTTCCGTGAACCGCATGCTCACCTTTGAATCGTATCGCCAGCGGATGGAGACGGGACTCTCCTTTATCGAGTTCAACTACCAGCTGTTGCAGAGTTACGACTTTCTCAAGCTGTATCAGACGCGCGGCTGCCGGCTGCAGATCGGCGGTGACGACCAATGGGGCAATATCGTCGCCGGGGCGGACCTGATCCGTCGCATCGAGGGGACGGAGGAGAGACCCGCTGAGAGCTTTGGTCTCACCTTTCCTCTCGTTACGCGTGCGGACGGCAAGAAGATGGGCAAGACGGAGAAAGGCGCGGTTTTTCTCGATTCAGGAACCGTATCGCCGTACGACTTCTTCCAGTACTGGCGCAATGTGCCCGATGCGGACCTCCGGAAGTTCTTTTACCTCTACACGTTTCTCGAGCCAGGGGAGATCGAATCGCTGGTATCGGGGGACGCAGCCAGTGACGCCGGAGCGATCAACTCCGCCAAAGAGCGTCTCGCAACCGAAATCACCTCGTTGATCCACGGTGCGGCAGAGGCTGAGAAGGCGGTCGGCGCTGCGCGGGCGCTCTTTTCCGGTGCGGGTGAAGGAGCGGACGCGATGCCGGGGGCGACGCTCCCGCGGGGTGATCTCGAGACCGGTATCGGTGTCCTCGACCTCTTTGTCCGGGCCGAGTTGTGCGGAAGCAAGAGCGAGGCGCGCCGGCTCGTCCAGCAGGGCGGGGCGCGGATCAACGATGAGAAGATCGACGACGTCGATGCGGTGATCGGCGTAGACCATATCACCCAGAACACCGGGAGTACCGGTGGCTTACTCCTCCTCAAGGCGGGAAAGAAACGCCACTATAAGTTCGAAGTCTCATGAGACGGATCTGGCGTTTCGCCGGATTCCTTCTTCCTCTGGCGGTGTGGTGGGGCGCCGCCGCGCTCCTCGACGTGACGGTAGCGCTTCCCGCCCCCGGTATTGTTCTTCTGCAGACGGCGCGGTTACTCGTTACCCCTGCTTTCATACAGGAAGTGCTGGTAACAGCGCTCCGCGGACTCGGGGCGCTCGGAGCGGCGACAGTCGTCGCGATACCGTTGGGGATGCTTGCCGCCCGAAGCGAGGCGGTTCGCGACCTTCTTGCGCCCTCGGTGATCGTGGTTCGGGCGGTCCCGTTCATTTCGATCATCCTGGTCGCAGTAATCTGGTTGTCCAGCGGCACCGTTCCGGTGTTCGTCGCGTTCCTCATGGTTTTCCCGCTGTTGTACGAGAGCGCTTTCACGGGAGTACAGGGGGTCGATCCGAAGCTCGAGGAGATGACGCGGGCGTTCGGTTTCTCCAGGTGGTCCCGCGTGCGACACCTCTGGATTCCGGGATCAGCGCATACCGTGATCGGCGGGATACGCGCCGCCAACGGGATCGCGTGGAAGGTGACCGTGGCCGCAGAGGTGCTCAGCGTGCCGTCCCGCGGTATCGGTACACAGATGGGAGAGGCGCGACTCTACCTGGAGACGGAGGGCGTCTTTGCCTGGACCGTCGTGCTCATCGTACTCGCCGGTGTTACCGACAAGGCGATCCAGTTGATCGGTCGCCGACGACGCTCTGCCCCCGTTGTTCCGCGGGCAGTGATCGAGCGTGAGATCGGCGCGGACCCCGCGGGCGCGGTCGCCGGGACCGGGGGTAACGCCGCGGCCGAGGTGGAAGCCGCGCCTCCGATGCCGTCCCCGGAACCGGCCATCCCGATCGAACTACGCGATATCGGTTTCTCCTGGGAGCGTAGCGAGACGCCGCTTTTTGACAATTTCACCGTAACATTTGATGCCGGCGAGGTAACCGCGTTTATCGGTCCCTCCGGGGTGGGAAAGACGACGCTCCTGCGACTCCTCGCGGGGTTGCTCTCGACGCAGCAGGGTGCGGTCACCGTTCCCCCGGGGATCACTTGCGCTCCGGCGATCGTATTTCAGGAACCGCGTCTCCTCCCCTGGCGACGCGTCTCAACCAACGTTGCACTTGTCCGCCTGGGATCACGCGGTGCGGGTGCGGTTGATCGCGGTCCCGCCCGCGGAGACGCTGACCGGGGTGGGAAAGCCGCCCTGCGGACGGTGAACCTTGAGGGTGCCGCCGGACAGTTTCCGGACGAACTCAGCGGGGGTATGCAGCAGCGAGTGGCGCTCGCGCGAGCGCTGCACGCGCAGCCCGGCGTGCTTCTCATCGACGAGCCCCTCTCGGGTATCGACCAGGCTCACAGAGCGGAGCTGTCTGAGTACCTGCGGTCGGTGATCACCGCCTCGAGAGTCACCACGGTGATCTCCTCACACGATCTCGCTTTTGTGTACGCCGTTGCGGACCGGATTCTCCTCCTCGAGGAGCGCCCTGCCCGGATCGTCCTCGATCGCCGTCGCAGTGGCGACCGGTGGAGTGAGGCGACGCGGGGGGAGATCGAGGATCGCCTGCTCGGAAGCCGACATACCCTCTAAACCGTTCTTCGTTTGCGGTACATTGAAATCCTGACTAAATGGTATAGACTTACGAAGTACAATCCATTTTTTACGAGGGGGCGACTGATGCAGGCGAAACGAGGGGTGTTAGTGACGGTTATCGTCATGATGGCGATTTCAGGGACCGTGTTTGCCGAGGGGCTTGATGTTACGGTGAGAGCGCCGACGATCATTTTCAATGATACGGCGTTCCCGACGACGCAGCTTCAGGATGAGCTGAATATCCTGAAAGATCAATTGGAAACCGATCCGGATCTCCAGAACTTCGCAAACCAGGAAGACCTTGCCCGGGCGTTCGCCAATGCCGGCGCCGCGTCAACCCATATGGCGACGCAACGGTCGTTCTCCGATTACCGCGCTTTTGCCCTGGTGCTGGGGACCGGAGCTGCGATTGCCGCCCCAAGCCCGAGCGCAGCGGCGTTAGAAGATTCGATGACCGACTTTGAGAACGATGGTGACGCCTACTTTGGCGCCGCGATACAACCCCTTACGGTCTCCCTGGGGGTCAACCTCAGTCGCTGGGTCGACCGTCTTCGGGTCAACGCCAAGTTCGGATACTTCAACGTCGCCGAAGGAACGGTTGTTGACAACATCTCCTTTCGTTCGACGACGATAGGGGTCGGCGCGGATTATCAGATCATCGAATCCCGGTCGCTTCCATTGGGAATTATCCGCTGGAGGGGAGTCAGTCTCGGATCGGGTATCAACTATCAGTCAAACACGACAGACCTTTCGGTAGAGGTGCGGGATGCGGCGTTCTCAGAAGAAACTACGTTTGACGATCTTGGTCTGACTCCTCCTGCAGCATTAACAGCATTAGGATACGAAGTGAGCCCAACTGTCAACACAAAATTTCTGACAGTTTAAGGAATCCCCATCCCGTCCTCATGGTATTTATTCATGCTGCCAACGGCAGCCTGGTCTCCGGTACGAATGACTCGT
>JAQIBO010000195.1 GCA_027859055.1 Spirochaeta sp. | reverse complement strand
CTGCGGACGCGATGGGTGCCGGCAAACTCCGTTTTCTGTTCCATGAACGTCGCGTGAGCGTGTTCCAGTTCCGCCTGATGTTCTTCAGGAACTACAACCGTAAACGGTTGACCGACCAGCTCGTCGGCGGTGTACCCGTAGATATCGCAGTACGCGTCGTTCACGTACTCAAACGTCCCGTCTGTACGGGTGATACATACGCCGTGGGGAGTATGTTCAATCATGCTGCGAAAGCGCGCCTCGCTCTCTTCCAGCCTGCTGAGCGCCTCTTCCCGCCTCCCGACATCGAGAAGCGTCAGATAGACGTGGTTCCTGCAATCTCGTGTGTGCATCGGCGCCAGGCGAAGTTCCACCCGTAGGGTTTCGCCGCTCTGGCGCCGGAGGTTTGCCAGCATTTCCCTCATGGCGCCACCGGCGGCGGCCCCGAGGTTTTCGGAAAGCTGCTGGTAATCCGTCGTGTCAAAGAGGGGTAACGCCGGATGGTCCAGGAGATGCTCCTTCCGGCGGCCGATCAAATCGACCACTGCGTGGTTGAGCTCCCGGATCACTCCGCTGCGGTCGAGGAGTAACACCCCGACCGGAAGAAATTCGAAAAGCGCTTCAAAACGCTGGCGCGCCGTTTCCAGATCCGTCTGAGTGTCGCGCAGTTGCTCGTTCTGGAGCCGAAGTTCTTCCTGGTGCGAGCTGAGATCCTCAAGGACCGATGTGTGGTTGCGACCTTCCGTTTCGAGTTGCTGAATTCGCTTCTGAAGCTCACGTACCTGTTGGTTGGAGCCTGCGTCAGCTCCCATAGGTCTCCCGCGTGCACCGAACTCCCGCAGGGGAGACCATGCACACCACGAGCGGCGTTGTTCGTGTCTGATCCATACCCGTCGAATGTACTGCACCAGGCGTGAGGGTTCAAGTTTTCAGGGGGTGATACAAGGGGTGATACGCCTTGACAAACCGCGCCACTCGGGCAACGATACTGCCAATAACTGTTTGTTACAAAGGAAGTGGGGTGAAAAGCCCCCGCGGACGCGCCACTGTGTACGGTGTTCGCGGCGTTAGCATGCCACTGGAGGGATTCCTCCGGGAAGGCGACGTCGCGTTGAGCCGGTAGCCAGGAGACTTTGGCAGACAGATAGTATCCAAGCTTCGCGAGAAGAGCTTGCCGATACGTTGTCGCGCCGGTTACCCGGCCCGGTTGAACGCCGCGGCCCCCAACCATCGCCTCCGCGTTTCGCAAGCCTCCGCCATGGAGGTTTTTTTATGTCCGTTTTTACCCATGTATCGTCGCACCTGCGGCGGTCTCTCTTTTTCCTTGGATCTCGGAAATTGAACGCCGAGCGTTCTGCGATGCCGCTTCTCCTGACCGTTCTGCTGGTCGCCGGATCGCTGGGGCTTCTGGGCGGGTGTTAGATCGATCAGGGGGGTGACTCCGACTCGATCGCGATTGGAGGGCAATGGGAAATAGACGGTGGCAGTTACGGAGAAAAATGGACCATCAATTCTAATTATATTCACTACGAGTCCTCGTCGGATGGTACCAACTACGACACGACTTACCGGGCCGACGTAGTGGAATTTGTGAACGGAAGGTTAAACGCGGGAGATACCGCGCTCACAAATGGGGGCTCTGAAGCGGTCAATCCCGGGTTTGCAATCATCCAGTACACCGAGGTCGATGGTGCGGGTACCGGGGAAGTTGGGAAGTACAATATCTTCCGGTGGGCGCAAAACAGTGGCGACACTGCGAAACGGGATTTCATCCAGGGGTACAAGAACGTCGGGGCTGTCTACCCAAACAATGTGAACGGCGTGTTTGACATCCCCGCCGCCGCAGAAACGGGAGCAACCAACGCCGCCGGCTACTTCGGGTTCGCCTCTTCCGGTGCAGAACGGGTTCAGCCGTAGGAAACCCGAGTGATGACACGATGGTTGGCGGCGACAGCGAGACCTGCTCATTCCCGGTTGCGGAGAGGAGTCTGTGTTCTGAGCCGCGCCGCCCTCTTTCTCACCGTCCTGGTCCTGCTGGGCTGCCAGAACCCCACCGGCGATGACAACGGGCCGGTGGTAATCCCGTCCTACGTCCATGGAGACGGCGTGCCG
>JAQIBO010000143.1 GCA_027859055.1 Spirochaeta sp. | reverse complement strand
TCTAACTCATTCCGACGGTGATAGTTAAGTCACCCGTTTCGCGGACGTGTAGCTGAGCCGTCGGGTGGCCACGCATTTCCTTCTCTGGATTTTCAAAGATCATTGTTGGGAAGGGATTTACAGGGCGCGCGGACCTTCGGGGGTTTTCTGAGCGGTCGGGGTTCGCGCAACCCGGCGTCATACAATCATAGGACCATCAAGGTCCGTCGTCGGTTTGGCTCCCACATGCTCAACTCGACGTCGATAGTTTGCACCCAGGTAATAGTAGCGCAGGCTATCCTGCTCATGGTCGATCGTTCTCTCGAGTTTGTTCTTCAGTTTGGTCCATTGTGCCGGGTCCACCACACACTCGAATACTGAGAACTGAACACGCTGGCCATAGTTCTGGCATTCTTTGGCAACCTTGCGAAGACGTTTGGAACCTCCGGCGGATGATACGGCAACGTCGTAGCTGACGAGAACCATCAAAGCTTACATCAAAAAATATGGCGGAAATCCGTCAATGTCGCCGCGGATGAATCTGGCGAGCAGATTTGCCTGTACGAAGAACAAGAGCCCGACGGGCACCTTCTCGCCGATGTAGGGATGGTACACCTCCGTCTGTTTACGGTTCTGGTACTCCGTCAGAAGGGTTTTGCGCGTGGAATCATCCATTACTACGGCACCGTTTCGGGCACGCTCGAAACCGGCGGCCTTGACTTGTCGCCGGTTGATCAAGGAAAGCACGAGGCGATCCGCGATCGGTGCGCGGAACTCCTCCATGAGATCCAGCGCAAGTCCTGGTCGTCCCGGACGGTCCCTGTGCAGAAACCCAACTGCCGGATCAAGTCCTACCGTCTCCAAAGCGGACCGCACGTCGTGAGCAAGCAGCGTGTAAACGAAGGATAGCAATGCGTTGACTTCATCGAGCGGCGGCCGTCTGCTTCGCTCACGAAAACGAAAGTCTTGTTTCTGGTCGATTATCGATTGATCGAAGACGCGAAAGTACTGTGCTGCAGCAACACCCTCCAGTCCCCGGATCTCATCGGTAGTCGACGCATTTTCCGTCTGTTTCAGATATCGCGCGCTCTCCCGAGATGCATCGGACAATTGCGGCTCTGCTACTCGCTCGCGATAGTCGCGAAGTGTTCTGCTGATTACCGACCGACTGTTGGCCATCTTTGCGGTCACAATGTTAGCGGAAACGTCCCGCGAGACACGTTCTTCGTCTACAAGCCGATACTGTTGTCGGCGAAGAAGAACATTGCCGCTCACGGGACCTCGTACGCACGCGAGAAAACGACCGTACTGACTCATAAATGACACGCTGATATCCCGTTCGGCACAGAATCCGAGCAGGAAAGGTGAGCATAACACGTTCCCAAAACAGACAAGCCCTCCCAACCCGTGAATGGGGACCTGAAGCACCTTCTCCGATTCTTGCTCCACAACGAGGGTCTCCCCCTCTTTTCGGAGATAGCTTCCCTGGGTCCCCACGTAGAGAGTGTTGAGCAGACGCTTCATTCATCAACCTCTTTCAACAGAGCGCGGACCTGTGCGTTCACGTACCTGTCGACGCGTTTCCCACCGCGATTAACCGCTCGGGGCATACAGATCTGGTACAACGAGCACCGGTCACACTTTGCCGATTCATAAACGGCCGGTGGAGTGGAATCGGACGTTACAATTTGGCGGGTGGTCTCGATCGTCTCGATGGTGTGGCGCCAGAGTTCCTCGTCGAAATCCACCGTGCTGCGCCGGTGTTCTTGTAGATAGTAGAACTGGCCCGCACCGATTTTAATCCCGAGCATCTCTTCCAGACAAAAAGCCTGCGCGCACAATTGCACCCGATCAATATCGGAAGGCTTGGTCTTTCCTCGCTTGAACTCGACTGGCCTGACGAGGCCCAACGATCCATCACGTGTCTCTTCAAACTCGACAACGTCGGCTTTTCCTATGAGGCCCAAACGCAGGGACCGAATCGCCATTGCATATTCGGTTCGATGGCCCTTTCGTGACTCATGGTGTTCCAGATCAACCCGTTGGTGCAGCACTTGGCCCTCTGCGGTGTATCGATTGTCGGCCCACAATTGTTCTACGTGGATCAGTGCGACCTGCCTATGGCAATACATTGTGTGTTGCAAGGCAGAGACTGGAATCAGTTCATCTTCACTGTAACCGGTATCGTCCACCCCGATTATCTCCGCCAGGTAGTTGGCGGCGCCACCCTAGCCACGATGCCTACGGGCGGCGCCGGCACACGCGAATCTCAGAGAAGTTCCGAGATCTCCACTGAATCAGGAGCGTTTCGTGAATCAACCGTGATTTCATAGTCGCTGAACGCACGAGCCGGTCCCTCTGCCCCGGACCGCCGCTTCACGTTTACCAGTTCGAATAGTTTGTGAGCCGGCGCGTTTCCGAGTTGCGTGGCATGTTTGAAAACCACCAGCTTCCGTGCGGCCATCTTTCCGCGGGCTGCCGAGTGATCATGCTCGAACATATTGATCAACGACTCCCAGAGCAATGATAGATCCTCCTCCCCAAATCCGGTCTGTCGGGCGAGGTGCGCGGAAATATACCCTTCTACACGATAGAGCCCGTAGGGGATGATGTTCTTCTTTCCCATCGTACGATTGTCGCCCTGCTGCTTTTCCGCCTCGCGCTCCGTCGCAACCGCCATGCGGGTGATCGAGATTTCCCTCGGAATAACGGGTTCAATGCTGCGGGCAAAATTGATCTGCACGGGGCCACGGACCTGACCACAATTGATTTCCAGGGACATCACTGCGCCGAAGGTGCGGACATCGAAAAAGTTTTTGCACATCCAGTCCCGAGCCTTCGCGACCTCTTCCGCCGTCCCTTTCCGTTTTTTGTCAGAGGACGTATCTGCTCCGGTCGCTTCATGGGCGCGTTTGTGGGCATGAATGAGAACAGCCTTCTCCCGCACGTAGATTTCGAAAGGCGAAGCCCCTTCTTTCAAAATCTCCACGTAGTTGCGGATCTTTCGTTTCAGACTCACGTCGGTGACGATGCCATGGTTAGTCTCTGGATCTACGCGCGGCATGTTTCCGGCATCAGGATCCCCGTTGGGATTTCCGTTTTCGACGTCGAACAGGTACACGAACTCGTAGCGGTTGTTCAGCTCAGCCATTTTGATCTCCCTACTCTATTGGTTATTCGGTGTCCGATTCATCGGACTTCTTGGTGAAGAGCGCTTTGCGCTGGTGGTAGTACCCCAGAGCGAAGAGCCCTTGGTCTTCAAGCTTCAGATGCGTGGGAAAGCCGTCGATACCGTCAAGGATCTCCTGCATCAGCCGTTCATTGTGGATTTTTTGCCCTTCCGACAGTTTGGCGGTGTGATGCTGATTCAGTCTCAGCAACTGGGCGAACACAACGCCCGGGGTCGCCGACGCCGAGCTATAGTAGCGGTCCTTGATGGTCGCGTTTGCGGTCGAGATCGCATCACGTTGGTTCTTCTCCAAGACTGCGAAAAGTCGACCGAGACGATACGCCACGTTTGTCGATGATTCGTTTAACACCTGAGATACCTCCAATGGTTTGGAATAGATTCGCGCTTGGCGCACAAGAAATGCCTTGATGAGCGCGGCTCGATAATACCCGACCGTATGATCGGCTCGAATACGATCAACAATTGCCGATAGCAAGTACGCAGGATAGGACTGGCCCGTCAGAACGGCGCGCATGAATGCCCCTGCCAGCGTCGGTTTGATGTTCTCGGACTTGTGTTGCGGAGCGGTTTCGATGAGCAGCTGCCAGATCCCGGGAAACTCCATCTGATTGTCGAACTCACGCACGATGGCGAGGTCCTGAAAATGTTGCCCGAGGGCCGCGTCTAGGTTCGCCACAGTTCCGGCGTGCCAAAATCTCACGGCGATACGTGAGGCGTTAGGCGCCAAACCAAGAATGTAGAACGACACGGACTCGTCTATCTCTTCCGGTTTCGTTCCTTTCCGAAGCGCCCTGAGGTAGGCATGCACCAAGGCCGTCGTTGCATCTCCCAAATTGGCATCTCGGGGATCAAGGGCGTAACCAAGGAAGCTCTCAACCTGCGTCGGTTGTTCGGCCCAAAACACGGTCATAGCATCGGCCACCTGAATCTTCTGCCGTGAATCACGGCGCAGCAGGTAGTTGAGCGCCGTGGTATATGCAAACGCCGCCTCGGTGCTTACCGGCGCGTTGAAGTTCTGAACCTTGCCATAGGAACGGAACGCGTCCAGATTGAATGACACGATAGAGGCACCCGATGACTGCGCCCCCGGAACACGCTTGATCTTATTGTGCAATCGCGCCGGTCGCGTCTCTTTCCCAGTAACCAGGCAAGTCGCAACCGGTGCATCGTCATCCTCCAACCGCGCCTTCCAGTGTGAGATCCAGGCGTCCGCCACGGTAGAAGCCTCATGCACATAGCGGTGCTCGTCGGCCAGCCGGAACACGACGTTCTTGTCGAGTACGTCCTCCCAGCCGTCAATCTCGTAGAAGCTCTCGGGATTCCATGAATCAAGGAAACGCAGCACCGCCTGCATGCCCGGATCGTCAAGCTGGTCGCCAAGCTGGTGCTGCAACTCCCTGAACGCGGCGAACGTCTCTGCAGTACGCTCGGGCTTACCCTTGCCGTCGGCTCCAAGAACGTAGCCTGTGTTGTCCCAGATGAAATTTGGCAACACGTTGGCGCTTCGGTTGACCGCTTCAGGAACGATGAGAGAGACCGGCTGCGGCGATTTCTGCGACGTGTCACGAAGATCCTGGATCTGGACAAGTGTGCCGTCCTTTTCAAGGATGACCGCGAATGAAATCTGCTGCGGGGCGTATCCGGGCTGCGGGATACCCGAGGTAGAATCCGTCCGCATTCGTTCGTAGTAATCGTAGAGGCGCTGCAATATCATGCCCTCACCTCCTCGCTCCGCCAGGGAGGCACTTCCACCACTCCGTTCTGCAGCTTCGCGCGGAAGAAACGCGGCGTCATGTCCTCAGCGAAATCGATATCGTGAAGCATCCACCCCAAGTCTTGGTCGGCAACATCCTCTGACGACGACGGGATCTGGTCCGCTTCGACCAGTTCGAAGTTTACCGGGAACTCTCGAGTCCCGAAGTAGGGCTGGTGGAAGCATTGCCCCTGCCGGGCCCGACGACGGAATATGTCCAGGTGTTTTCCGGGCATGGCGTCATTTTCTTCCGCCGTGCCGTCGGTACCAGGCGTGCCTGCGTTCTCGGTGATTTCCAGGGATGCCTCGATTACGTAGTCCACGTTGGTCAGGATCAGCGCAGCTCGCTGTTGCCGGTGTTCCTCGATGAACACCTCCACCGGGGATGTACCGTCTTTCATCGCCTTCTTCACCGTGCCCGGGGGAACCTTGACACCGGCGTTGCCCTCTACACCCAACTCATTCCTCCGCACGTTGGTGAAGCGGATCGGGGCAAGAACGTGAATCCGGCGCACCACCCATCGGATGGCTGGCTTCCAGTAGACTGCTTCGAGTATGCCGCGCGCCGCAGAGGGAGTCATCACGTCGTAACTCACCCGTTCTACCTTCATTTCTGGGCGGGTGAAGCACGCGTAGGATCCCCAAACGTGGAGCGCGATTCCATATGCCATACGCTAACCTCCTTTCCCTTCTATGTGATCAGGTTTTCCGGCCGATAGAAGTCGGGCTCTGTGGGATTGAGCCCGATCTTTTGTTCATAGGCGTTCTGCATTCCAAACTCCGTCATCACGAATACATCCTCCTGAATCTCTTCTACATAGAAATTGCGGATAAGGGCGGTGACCGCGCGTGGACGCAAACCTACCGTGTAGGGTTGGAGACCCCGCAGAATCGCTCCCGGGTAGCGTGTGTGTCTTAAGCGTTCGCACTCTCGCGCCGCATGTGTGTCGTAGGGCACGATGATGGAGACCTGGTCGTCGGCGATCAGTCGGTATTTGCGGGCTATCGTCTTGAAGGGAAAATCCCCGGTGGTGGTGCCGTCGCGAAACAGTTGAAGGATTCTCTCTTCATCCAGGCCCTGCCCCTGATCTTTGGTCCAGTAGAGCTCCCGGAAGTATTCTCGCACCGCCTCGGATGACATAACATCCGGATGGTTCCGTAGTACGAGATCGGCCACCTGCGCGTTCTGCCGAAAATGGCCGGGAGGCAATCCACCATCGGGCCGAAACACATACAGCCGCCCGCATTGGAGTCGGCCTTCCCGGTTGCACCGTCCCGCGGCTTGCACGATGGAATCTATGCCGGTGACAGCGCGGTACACCACCGGGAAATCGACGTCCACACCGGCCTCCACCAATTGCGTGCTGACAACCCGACAGGGGAGTCCCTGCTGAAGTTGGTCGCGAATTTCCTTGAGAACCGCGCGGCGGTGCATCGGACACATCAGGGCCGACAGGTGGTAGGCGTCTCCGATAAGCGTCCCGAGCTTCTGATACAGGTTTCGGGCGTGGCCCCTCGTGTTCACAATGCACAGCACCTGCGGCTCCTGGGCCAGTCGCAACGCGAGGTCGTCGTCAGGTATATCGCCGAGTTGCTGTGCTTCAACGCGACGGAACGCAGACTCGAGAACCTGTGGCGCCTCAACAATCTCGCGCACGTCGGTGAGTCCACCCGCAAACGATTCGTTGTCCTGGAGAGCCGGTTGCGTTGCGGTACAGAGAACCACAGTGGAGTGGTAGGTGAGCGCCAGTTCCTTGATGACTTCCAACGTGGGCTTGAGAAAGGGAACGGGAAGCATCTGCGCCTCATCGAGGACTACGACACTGTTGGCAACGTTGTGAAGGCGCCGGACCTTGGAGGTCCTGTTTCCAAAGAACGACTCAAAGAACTGCACGTTGGTGGTCACAATGATCGGAGCATCCCAGTTCTCAGCAGCAAGGCGACGCCGCTCCTCACGTTCTTCATCGTCATGATCATGGTCACGGATGACGTTGGAATGGTGTTCCAGGACCGCGTGATCGCCGAAGATTCGACGAAAGACGTCAGCCGTCTGCTCGATGATAGAGGTATAGGGAATGACATAGATGACACGCTCCATACCGTATGTGACAGCATGGTCCATGGCAAAGGCCAAGGATGAGAGCGTCTTTCCTCCGCCCGTGGGAACCGTTAACGAACGAAGGCCGGGTGGTTCAATCGCCGCCCGGCGTGCCTGCGAGAGGATTTCTGCTCGTCGTAGGTTGATTTCGGTCTCTGAGGCGGTTGCTCCAAGTTGGTGAAGAAAGCGATCCAACTCCGTTCTGAGATCCGTCAACGACCGATAGGGCCTCCGTTTCTCCCCTCGCTCGGGATCGACAAATGCTTCAGTGTCCAGAAAGTCCGCATCCACGAGAGCGGAGAAGATCATGCGGGTAAAGAACGCCGCCTGAAATCCCACTCGTTGATTGTCCGGTTTCGAGGTAAGGAAAGGTGGGATTTCGATAGTAGGAAGTTCGCTTCGGAGGATACCTGGTCCCGACTTCGCCCTGCTCAGCCGCCGCGATAAACTGGACTCGTCGTCTCCCGAACGGCCGTCGGGAAGCCCCGCATGGTGACCGGCGATGCAGTAGCTAAGGAGCTTACCCGCCCCAGGAGGATGAGAGATGTTGTCTGCGACGTATCGGGCGCCTGGAGAGGAATGGTCAACCCGAGCCGCTGGCTTGTCTTCCATGAGTTTCCGGATTCTGGTCTGAAATTCGGGGAGCGCTTTTCCATCGTCGTGCAGTATTCCTGCCGCAGCGGCCCAACCCGCAGCGGAAAATCGCCGCCCAAATTCTGCCGCGATTCGCGCCACACCACGAAGGTGGTCCTCCAAGGGCTGGATCGCTCCATCTTCCCTGCTGTGTCCGATTAATACGTCGTCTTCAATCATCGCGTCACTCGTCACCTTCCAAGTGCAATTCTCCCCTCCACCTGTTGCGGATTCGGCAACGAACCACAAACTTCCTGGGACGTTTTGGCCAAACTACGATGAGACCACTACACATCCGTTTGCCCCTGGTGGTCGCGCCGGACCGCCGCGGCGGTCCGGTAGGCATCCAGTCCCCGGACAA
>JAQIBO010000062.1 GCA_027859055.1 Spirochaeta sp. | reverse complement strand
GTACCCCGCAAGCGTTCCACGAACATCACCAGCCGCGGCACCGCCGCCGGTGGGACCACAACATCTTCCAGACTGTGATGAGCACCGGCGTTTCGTTTCACCCACCACGGGACTTGCTTGCGGAGCTTCCAGGCGGTTTCCATCGTCTCCGCGTTGGTACCCATCGCATCCGGTGTCCCGCCGTGTTCGATGACGAGATTCGCGGCGCCCTGCAGAAGCGCCTCAACCATAGCGCTCTCCGCTCCGTCGAATTCGATGAGGAGATACGCGTGCGTCGCAGGATCCAACGTTTGCCGGTCCGCGTTTCGCATGCTGTCGTTTGTGCGGCGCGCCGTCTCGCCATCGATAAACTCGATCGCCGAGGGAATTTCGCTGGATTCTCGTTTTAACGCGGCGATACACTTTGTCGCTTCCGGCGCGTCCGGGAACGCCGCAAGAAGTACGCCGCGAACCGACGGTCGCGGGATGACCCGAATAATCAGGCTGGTGAATAGACCAAGCGTCCCTTCGGAACCGACGACGAGCTGCAACAGGTTGTATCCGGTAACATCCTTGAGTCGTTTTCCCCCCAGATGCAGAACTTCGCCGGTAGGACTCACCACCTCGGCTCCGAGAACATAGGTTGCGGTTGTGCCGTACTTCACCGCTCGACCACCGCCGGCGTTCTCCGCTACGTTGCCACCGATGAAGCAGATATCCTCACTCATCGGGTAACCGGCGAAAAACAGCCCGTGGGCTTTCAGCTCATCGTCGAGGGCGTTGGTGATAACTCCCGGCTCCACGGTCACCATCAGGTTTTCCGCGTCGATATCGATAATCCTGTTCATTTTTTCAAAACTGCAGACCACGCCGCCGGCAACGGGTATCGCCGCTCCGGCCAGGCCGCTTCCCGCTCCCCGGGGAGTCACCGGTGTGCCCGTCTCGTTGGCCCACTTCATCAGCGCCACCACCTGGGCGGTACTCGTTGGAAATACCACCGCGTCCGGCGCTTGTCTGTAGTGGTCATCTCCCACCTGGTCGATGCCATAGCGCTGGGTTTTCGCGGTATCCACGAGTATGTTATCGCCGAAAATCTCCTGCAGAGCGTCCGTGTTGGTCATGTCTTGCCTCCCGTAGCGCTTTTCAGGCGCAGTACCAGCAACGGTCCGTCAGGCACCACCGCCCATCGCGCGTTGGCTCCATGTTTCTCAAGAAGATGAGCTACCGTCGCAGGGAGATCATCAACGGGTTGCATTCCGTAGCGCCGGGTCTGCTCACCGGTGATCCCCTCACTGTAAAGATGGATCGGGTGATCGCTCATCCATTTGAAAATCTCCTGAGCGCACCACTGATCGTTGTAAAAGAACTCATGCGCCAGGGCGCGGCGAATCCATTCCTGCGGAGTGGTGAACTCATCGAGGGCCGCGGTGAACTCTTCTCCGCCAAGGCCCTCGGGACACCGGGACGCGACGACGATATCTCCGCCCTGTTTCACAACCTGAGCCGCGCCGGCGATCCCTTTTGATGTCTGATACAGATTCACGTCGAGAGGGGCGCCGGAGTTGGTGGTAATCACGAAATCCAACGGTGCATTGAGCTCAGTCGTACTGTACGGATCCAGCGCCGCGGCACCGGTGGTATGCGCAATAACCGGATCACCACTGTACACACCGGTTACCTGCTTTTCCGTATTGAGCGTCACATTGACGATAAAGTCCGCGCCGACACGCTCCATAATCTGCAACCCCGCCTCATGAAACGGGTTCCCGTCCAGTTTTCCGTATGTTGCGTTGGGATTAGCCACCATTTCCGGGCCGTGCATGAACTTCAGCGTTTTCACACTCGAGATTCCGGGCAGGATCGACTTGCGTCCTCCGGAATAGCCGGCCCACATGTGCGGTTCAATAAACCCCGTGAGGATCTTGAGATCCGCCTCTACGTACCGTCGGTTTACGAACACCGGGGTACCGCCGGTAATCTCTCCGGCGTGGACCATCTCTTCGTCCTGGCGGGAGAGGTGATTTACCACCCGATACCGACGGGCGATATCACGCCCGATGAGGGCGTCCAGCTCCTCTCCTTCGTTCGGGCGGTGGATGCCGGTTGCGATGAGAATCGTAATCGCCTGCGGAGGGATCCCCGCTGCCTCCAGGGTAGCGAGTATCGGCGGCAGCAAGAGCGTATTCGGGACGGGGCGCGTGTTGTCGCTGACGACGATTACCGCGTCGGTCCGGCCCTCAGCGACCTTGCCGAGGGGTGAGGTGCCAATGGGGGTGTTCAGACTCTCCCGGACCGCCCGCTCGGGATCTGGAAGTGCCGGTTGGTGCCGCGGTTCAAGAACCCCGGCAAAGCCGGGGGAGTCCGGGAGATCGACGTGCAGCCCGTCGCGGCCGTACTTCAGGGTGACAGTAGCCATATCTAACCTCCGTGCAGGTGCCGTCTCAGCTCAAATCGAAGAGCTTGCCGGGATTCATGATGTTGTTCGGGTCCCAGGCGCGCTTGATTCCCTCCATAAGCTGTAGCTCCACGGGGTTGGCGACCTCTTTGAGGTAGTCCTTGCGCTTGATACCGATACCGTGCTCGCCGCTGATTTTTCCGCCCAGGCGGGTGGTAAGTGCGTACAGGTCCCGGAGACAGGCGGCCTCATTTTTATGCCACGTCTTCATGTCCATATCGGGATCTTTCACCAGGGTGGCGTGGAGATTCCCGTCGCCGGCGTGGCCGTAACAGGGGATCTTCATGCCGTATTCCGCGCTCAGCCGCTCGAGTTCCGGGATCACGTCCGGGATCGACGCGATCGGCACCACGATGTCTTCAAGACTCTGAATTGGACTGTACACCTTGAACGCTTCGGCGATATTGCGACGGACGCTCCAGATGCGTTCTTTCGTGGTGGTGTCCTCGGCGACATACACCTCCATCGCGCCGTGCTGCTCGCAGAGCTCGCCGATAGCGATCAGATCCGCCTCCACCTGATCCGGGTTTGTTCCGTCCACCTCCAGAAGAAGCATCGCGCCCGCCTCCTCGTAGGGGAGGCTTTCGTTGAGATAGGCGCAACTGGTCTGGACGGAAAGCTGGTCCATAAACTCGATACTCGTCGGTACAATACCTTTCGCCATAATGGTTGGCACTACGTCAATCGCCTCGCGGGGCGTCTTGAAAAGCACCAGAAGATCCGAGCTGGCGGTGGGCAATCCGATGAGTTTGATGATCGCCTTGGTGACGATTCCGAGGGTACCCTCCGAACCGACAACCAGCTGCTTCAGGTCGTATCCGGAGACGTCTTTGGACAACTTCCCGCCGAGCCAGAGCACGTCGCCGGTCGGGGTGACCAGTTCAACTCCGAGTATGTACCGACCCGTTACGCCGTATTTTACCGCCTTACCACCGCCGGCGTTCTCAGCGATATTACCGCCGATGTAGCACGACTGCAGACTCATCGGATAACCGGCGAAAAAGAGTTTTTTCTCCTCCACCATTTGTGCCAGGTCGTTGGTGACCATACCCGCCTCGACGACGATCACCATATTGTCGACATCGAGTTCAATCATTTTGTTCATGCGCTCCACGGTGAGAAGGATTCCGCCCTCGGTGGGGATCGCTCCGCCGGAAAGGCCTGACCCGGCGCCGCGGGGAGTGATCGGAACCAACTCGCGATTGGCGAGCTTCACTATTTCGGCAATCTGTTCGGTGGTCGTGGGCAGAACGACCACTTCCGGCATATGTCCGTATTCCTCGGCGTTGGTCTCGTCGTGGGAGTACGCCTCCATCTTTTCCTCATCGATAACCACATTGCGTTCGCCGACGATCCTGCGCAGTTCGCCGACGATCTCGGGGGTAACCGGTTTGTATCGTTGATCTTTTTTGGACGCTGTTTTTGCTGACATGCTACTGTGCCTCCCTGGGTAATTCATTCAATCGACGTTGCAGCTCCGGCAGCACCTCAAACAAGTCCCCAACGATACCGAAATCCGCGACTTTGTGAATTGAAGCGTCGGGATCGTTGTTGATCGAGACGATCGTCTCGCTGGTTTTGATCCCGGCGAGATGCTGAATGGAACCGGATATTCCCGCCCCGATATAGAGACGTGGAGAGATCGTCTTGCCACTCAGGCCGATCTGGTGGGGATAGCCGATCCATCCACGGTCTACAGCATCGCGACTCGCGCCCACGACGCCATCGAAGTGATCGGCGATCTTGCGAAGCATGCTGAAGTTGTCCGCCTTTTTCATCCCCTTGCCGCCGGCGATTACGACGTCTGCCTCTTCGATATTGGCAAAGTCTTCTTCGTCTGTCCGATACCCGAGAACGCGGACGCGTTCATCGATGTAACGGTCCTCTACCGGGACCTCGACGATCTTTCCGACCCGGGTTGAATCGGCAGGCAGGGGGCGGCTTGACTTGGGGCGTACGGTGGACATCTGAGGGCGATGGTCCGGCGTCTTGATCGTCGCCATGATATTGCCGCCGATCGCCGGCCGCGTCTGGAGGAGGTTGCCGGTCCCTTCCTCGATCGCCAGTTCGGTACAGTCGGCGGTCAGGCCGGTGTTCACTTTGATCGCCACGTAGGGCATCAGCGTCCGACCGCTGGATGTAGCCGCAGCCAGGATAATCGCGGGCTGATACGTCTCTACCAGGTCCGCCAGAATGCGGCTGTAGCTTTCCGAAACAAAGTCGGCCAGCCGGGGGTCCTGAATCGAATACACCTCGTCGGCACCCCGGTGAATGAGTTCAGTCAGGGATTCTTCGGTGACGCCATGGCCGATCACCACCGAGGCGAGTTTTGTCCCCAGCTCATCGGCGAGCGCGCGCCCGCGGCTGAGGAGTTCAAAAGAGACGCCGCGCAGGCGCCCTTCGTACTGTTCTGCTATCGTCCATACAAAGCTCATCAATCGTCTCCTATGCTCTCTATACCAGTTCCCGCGTTTCCAGGAATTTGATCAACTGGTCAACTGCGGCCATCACGCCGTCTTCGCCCGTCGCCGGTACGACTGTCCCGCCGCGGGTTACTTTCGGCGTGGCTATCTTGACGACCTTTGTCGGTGAGCCCTTGAGGCCCAGGGAAGCGGGGTCGAGTTCCATCGTATCCGCGGTGTATACCGGCACATCCTGTGTGCGCGACCGTTTTTTTCCGCCAAGGGTGGGCAGCCGCGGAGCGGCGATCTCCTTTACAACGGTCAGGACGCAGGGAAAGGGGATTTCCAGTAGCTGGTATCCTTCCTCGACCAGCCGCTCCACGTTCAGCGCGGTTTCCGTCACCTCATCTATTCGAGCGACGTAGGTGGCCAGTGGAAGATCCAGCCACGCTGCGATGCCGGGCCCCACCTGAGCGGTATCCCCGTCGGTGGCGCGTTCTCCGGCAATCACCAGATCCACGTTGCCCACTGTGCGGATCGCCTGGGCCAGGGTATACGAGGTTGCCCACGTATCGGACCCACCGAACTTGCGGTCAGAAACGAGGATACCCGCATCACATCCCATGGCGATCGCCTGCCGGATCGCGGTCTCCGCCGGCGGCGGCCCCATCGACATCGCGGTAACCGAGGCGCCCTGCGTCTCTTTGAGGCGCAGCGCGGCTTCAATTGCGTACAGGTCCAGCGGGTTGATGACCGCCTCCACGCCGTCACGGATCATCGTTCCCTTTTCAGGGTCCATTTTCACATTGCTGGTCTCGGGAACCTGCTTAATCGGAACAACTATGTTTAACAATTACTTCTCCTTCATCAAATACGGATTATACCGATTTTCTGCCTGTATCCAGTGCGTGAACGGGCTTTCAAAACAGACCCGGTACGAACACGTAAATTGCGAGCATCCCGATAACTCCGACCACAATCGAGTAGATCGCTGCAGGAATAATATTTATGCGAATGATCCGCCCCTCGTGTCCGAGCATACCCACGGTAGTACTTGCCGCAACAACGTTGTGTACACAGATCATGTTTCCGGCTGCACCACCGACAACCTGGAGTCCGACGATGACGGTTCTGCTGATCCCCGCGCTGGAGGCAACCTCGTACTGAAAGGGTGCGAACAGAATATTGGAAACCGTGTTGCTGCCGGTCATAAATGCGCCGAGAACGCCGATAAACGGTGCCACCAGTGCCCAGACGGAGCTGAATCCCGCGGCCGCGGCGTTGGAAAGCGCCTGCAACATGCTTACCGTTCCGTTCGGGTTGTTACCCGAGAAGCGCATAACGTTGACCATCGCGATTGCAAACACCAGAGCGATTGTGGCGGGTATCATCTGCTTGAGGCTTTTGCCCCACGTCTCTCGGACCGCGTCTTTGGGCATTTTATGAAGAAAGATCGTTATAATCGCAACGAGAATGAACGGGATCGTACCGGGAAGGTACAGCGCCTGCAGGCTGTACCCGAGGTTCGTTCCAGCGATATTGCTCCAGCTCAGTGTCACCGCCGGTGCGGTGACCAGCGCTTTGATCCCGAATGCGGGAATTCTTGTGATCACGAGAATCAACGCGACGAGAATGTAGGGTGTCCATGCGAGGACCGGTGAGATACCGGTGCGCCCATGCACAACGGTGACCGGCTCAACGGTCCCAACCCAGTCGGATTCCCACTGTTCCTCCTTGGCAAACTGCCACGTTTTTTTCGGAACGAGAAAACCCTTTTTTGCCGCTACAACGGTTATGGCGATTCCGATAAGGGCACCAAGAAGGGACGGCAGTTCAGGGCCCACGAAAACCGCAATAAGAACGTAGGGTACGGTGAATGAGAGGCCGGCAAAGATCGCAAACGGCGCGATTTCAAACGCGGGTTTGAAGCTTTTCTCGCTCCCGAATATCCGCGTCATCACCATGACGATAATCAGAGGAATCAACGTTCCCATAATGGCGTGGGGCAGGGCGGACCAGATTCCGACCTGCTGGATGAACCCTTCAAACGTCCAGCCGTACTCAACGACGGACTCACGGATTCCCGGAGCATCCAGGACCTGTTTGACACCACCGATGATCGGCGTTCCTACGGCGCCAAAACTCACCGCCGTACTGTCACCGATGAGCGCAAGAATGACCGCTGCCAGCGGCGGAAATCCAAGACTGACCAGCAGGGGAGCGGCAAGGGCGGCGGGCGTTCCAAATCCTGCGGCGCCTTCGATAAAGGAAACAAACAGGAACGCAACGATGATTGCCTGGACGCGACGATCAGAGCTGATTCCGAAGAACGTCTTGTTGATCGTTGTAATGGCGCCGCTGTTCTTGAGGGTATTCATCAGCAGGATCGCACCAAACACGATAATGAGGATGTTAAACGCGCTCAGGCCGCCGGCGATCGTTTCACCGAAAAGCCAGTTGGCCGGAACCTCCCAGACGAATGCGGCGAGCACCACGGCGAGGAGCCAGGCGAGGGGCATAACCAGTTTGGCCGGTTTGTCAAAGACAACCATCAGAACAATTACGAGCAGGATCGGCAACGATGCCACGAGTGCAAACATACAACCTCCGTTTGTAGACGACACACCCTGGACGGGGAACCGGTTTGGAGATTCTCACCGCGCTGGATGCGCTTCTTTCGACTTGCTTATCAGCGTAGACCCGAAAATGACTGCGGTCAACAAATATTTTCAAAAAACTGACCAAAGTCATTGACCGTATTCACTTTATCGATATATAATTATCGTTTGTTTTGATAAAACGTTTGGTCGTGGAGAGTTGGGTACTTCATTACTCGTGGCACCATGGCCGTATACCAAGAAAATGCTTGTCGGTACGGTGTTCTCATGGGAGAATAACACAACCGTTTCAGAAGGAGTTTTTTCTGGCGCATGCAGATACGATACCGTTTCGGGTAACCGTGACGATCCTTGTGGGGATAATTGTGGTCGGCGCGACAGTTCAGGGGCCCGCAGAAACGCTGCGAGGGGTGCTGGCGTTGCAGCTTCACCCGGCGCGTTTGATAACCGATTTTACTGCGGTCGCCGGTGCCGGAGCGGCAATGGCGAACGCGGCTCTAGTTGCTCTCATTGGGCTTGTGGTATTGAAAATCAACGGTATCCAGATCTCCGGTCCCGCCACGGCAGTGGTTTTTACGATGCTTGGTTTCGGACTGTTCGGAAAGACACCGATAAACATCCTGCCGATTATCGCGGGGGTGTACGTGTCGGCGCGGGTGGCGGGAAAGCCGTTTGCTCAATATATTCTGATAGCGCTCTTTGGTCCCGCCCTGGCGCCGATGGTTTCGACATTGGCGGTCGAGCTTGCGCCGTAGGGTGTGATGAGTTGGCCTCTTGCGGTAGCGGTTGGTGCCGCTGTGGGAATTATTCTCCCGCCCGCTGCGATGGCTATGCTTCGGATGCACCAGGGGTACAG
>JAQIBO010000025.1 GCA_027859055.1 Spirochaeta sp. | reverse complement strand
CTTTTTGTTCAGAACAACGAGAAGATCGTCCAGGCGATACTCAACCTCGGCGAATCCCTGGGAATCAAAGTGGTGGCGGAGGGCGTGGAGACGGCGGAGCAACGGGAGTTCTTTGTCGGCAAAGGGTGTTTTGCCGTCCAGGGGTACTATTTTTACCGTCCCGTACCTGCAGTGGACGCGCTGGGACTCCTGGTGGGAAAACCCGCGTAACCGCGATCACGCCGGCGAAACACCGCCCACCCGGACACTCTGTGACCGACCACCGGTGATATGATCCGTACATGAGGACGCTATGACGGCAATATTGAACATCTGGAACGTTATAACCGCGGCGATATACCTGATGCTGCTCCACAGCCGGCTTTCCCATCTCACCGACAAACGGCAGGAACACGTTGTCGTCGGCTTTGTTGTAGCGGGTCTCTACAGCGTCGGCCTGGTTCAGTTTTTGTACGTCATGTACCCGGTCCACCTTGCGGCGGTGTTCAGCGTCTGGGATTTCGCCTATCACGTTCTGGTGGTGGGAATGGTGGAGGAAAGCGGCAAGTTCCTGGTCTTTCTTTTTCTGGTGCACGTCATCGGTCATATCCGGGAACCCCAGGACGGCGTCATTTACGGGGCGATCGTGGGGCTTACCTTCGGTTTCATTGAGAACATCGCCTACTTCAGCTGGTACGAGTCGTGGTTTCTGGCGGTCCGGCCCGTGATTTCATCCGGGGGGCACGCGATATACGGCGCGATCTGGGGCGGACTGTACTCCCAGGCGGTGTATGCCAACCGAAGCGATCCGGACGTTCGGGTCCGCCGCAACGCGGTGTTCGCGATCGCCTCGGTCGCGTTAATTCACGGCATCTACAACGCCACCACCCGCTATCTGGCGCTGGCGACGCTCCTGGACGGGTTGGCCCTCGTCGTTGCGGTGGTTCTGTTTCGTCGCCTGGTCGAGGAATCACCGTATCGGGTCTACCCGCTCAGCCGCTCGGCCGAGGCGATCCGTTCTCTCCGGCGGGGTCTCTTTTTCAATCCCCGGAGTTCGTATCTTAACCGCAATATCGGTCTGTACCTGATGCACATGGGCCACATCCGCAGCGCGGCAGAACACCTCCGTGCGTCAGTGCCCCGCTCCCGGGACCCCCGGCGGGCGCAATTCCTGGCGGCGGCGTGCGAGTCGGTCTACGTGCCCCGCTACCACGCCCACCGGGCGCTGCGCATCGCCTGGGCGCGGCTTACCGACGGGCAACGCACCACCTACCTGAATCAACTGGTCCGCCTGGTCGGTCCTGATCACCTGATCGTGGAAAACGTCAACGACTTTATCACCAACGCGTTTCAGCCGCGGCGCATCCGGCGGAACAGCGAAATTGCCCTCACTGCAAAGCGCAACCGCTGGGAACGGCGTCGTAACGGCGCCGCGGACCTCACTCCTGATGAACGTCGTCGCCTGTGGCAGCAGTTTCAAAGGATACCCTCGGCGGGTCGTTGAGGTCGAAGCCCCCAACGTGGATCTCGCCGTGACTCATCGTCAGGACGGTCTTCCAGGACCCGGAGGGCGGCGGACGGTACTCATGGATTCCGAAGGACACCACCACCCCCGCGTGGATCACCTCCTCGGCAACAATTACGCTTTCCCGGGACGGCGCGATTCGCTCTTTCAGCGGCGGAACCTGGTGGCGGAGCTCGCTCACCCGCTGGCGGAGACCGTCCCGTTCCGCCACCAGCTGATCTCGCGCGGTCAGAACCTTTTCATCGGTGCGCCCCTCACGAATCGCCCGCTCCAGCCGCGTCACCTGCTCGTCCACCTCTTCAAGTCGGTCCTCGCCGCTTGCCAGGGCGTTTCGGGCACTCCGGTATTCCTCAAGAAGTTCCGGCGGTACTCCAACCGCGACCGTTGTTGCCGCGTCGTATACGTTTCCCAGCTTCCGGCACCACAAACTGCCCCCGACAACGCAATCACCGGCGATAATTTCTGCCCGCCGGCCGTTGAGAATACAGTGGTGCCAGACCGTCACCGAGGAGTGCATCATCGCCTCTTCCACAAACACGTTACCGCGGCAGCGGACGGTACAACTTTCAAGATAGCGGGCAAACACGTTACCCCCGCATTCCAGCGTACCCTCCGCGTTGCCGTTCATGCCGCTTTGCAACAGGATATTTTCGCCTGCACTGAGCCGTGCGCGGCCAACGCTTCGTCCGACCTGAACGTTCCCGGACGCCTCCACCACAAACCCGTCGGCGACGTGGCCACGTACCACAACTGAGCCTTCAAAGTGGATATTACCGGTGGCGTAGTCGACGTTTTCCACCTCGACCACCGGTTCCACAACCACTTTCCCCTCGCGGAACGTCACGTTCCCGTCGATCGTAGCGTACAGCTCCGCCCCGTCCGCAGAGAGACGGGTGTTCTCTCCAGCGGGAATAGTCGCCACGGAATCATCGCGTTCGGCGGGTATGCCCGTGCCGGTTACCGTACGTCCGGCTACCGCTTCCACCGGCGGCAAAAGAATCGCCAGGAGATCGCCACGTTTCCGATTGTCGATGAAGTTGAGTTCGCGCAGGTTTATGCGCCCGAAGGGCATCTCCAGATACGGTTTGCCCCGGTCCGTTTTGAAGCGGTATTCCACCCGGCGGCTGCGCCCGAAGACCGGCTCCCTGCCGACCGCGACGACCGCCGACGGATCGCTCCCCGAGGAGGCGCCCCTCGCGCCGGCCCCACCGCTACCACCACCAGCACGGGTGACGCGGGCAACCGTTGAAAGAAGGCGCGCAGTCGCCGCCTGATCAAAGCCGAACACTACGCCGGCCGCGTTCAATGCCGCTTCCACGTCGCTCTCATCCGGTGGTGCGGCGCCGCGCTTCCCCGGGGTAATCGTGACCGAGGCGCTCATTTCGTCGTCTGCGACCGTTACCGCGAGTTGTGCCGCCAGGCGCGCGCCCTCGGGCCACTCCACCAGCGCGTGGGGCTGTCCGGTCGCAGCCTTGATCACCTCGCGGACCACTGTGTGGCGCACCTTTGGCATCCCCAACAGGCGCATGCGGTTTTCGACCTCTTCCGGATAGATCTCGTGTGCCCCGTCGCGCCCGTCGCCGGCGCGCCCCGAGTTCGGGTGCACCGTCAGATAGACCCAGCCGCGCCGATAGAAGAGATCAAAATGTGGCTCTTTGGCGGTTCCCATCGCGTGCAATAGTAGCGGTACGCGTCGGGCGAGGACAAGCGTTCAGCCTTCCTCGCACCCCTCATTGTTTCGATACGACCCCAGCGGGTACATCGCTTCAACGATTTCGATCACATCGATGATCCGCCGATCCGAAAGGTTGTACCGAACCTGTTTTCCCGTCCGGACTTTGTTGATATACCCCGCCATCCACATCATCTTCAGATGCTGGCTCACATTCGGCAGGTTCGAGTCGGTGATTTCCACCAATTCGGACACGGTAAACGAACGTCCGCGAAGTGCGCACAAAAGCCGAAACCGGATCGGGTTTGCCATCGTGGAAAGCAGTTGTTGTACATCGGTGCAGCGGCGTTCTGAGTAGTCCCGTTTGATTTCCTCGATTATTTCCCACCGCTCGGTTTCAATCATTTCCAGGCACCCGTGGACAGATCTGCAGTTATCGCGGCGGCGGCGCGCCGGCCCTCACCCATCGCCAGGATCACCGTTGCCGCGCCAAGCACGATATCGCCACCGGCGTACACCCGGGGAATACTGGTCCGGTTGTGCTCGTCCACCACGATGTTGCCCCATTTGTTGGTGTCCAGATTGTCGGTGGTTTTCCTGATCAACGGATTGGATACGTTCCCCAGCGCGGGAATCACCGTATCAACGGCCATTTCGAAAAAGTCATTTTCAATCGGCATGGGACGGCGGCGGCCGGAATCGTCCGGTTCGCCCAGTTCGTAACGTTGGACGGTGATCGCCCGTACACGTCCGTTTTCGTCGCCAAGGATTTCAACGGGACTGTTGAGAAAGTGAAACTGGATCCCCTCCTCATCGGCGTGGTCAACCTCTTCCACCCGAGCGGGCATCTCGGTCCGGGTGCGCCGGTAAATCACGTGAACCTCTTCAGCTCCCAGGCGCAACGCCATGCGGGCGGCGTCCATCGCCACATTACCGCCCCCCAGCACCGCCACGACATGGGAATCGTAAATCGGCGTATCCACATGTTCCCGGTCATACGCCTTCATCAGATTTGAGCGGGTGAGGTATTCGTTCGCGCTGAACACCCCGACGAGGTTTTCCCCGGGAATGCTCATAAAGCGCGGCAGCCCGGCACCGCTGCCGATAAAGAGGGCGTCAAACCCGTCTTTACCCAACAGGTCCTCCACCGTCCGTGTTCGGCCGATCAGGAAATTGGTTCGGACCTCCACGCCCATCTGCTCCAATCCGGCGATTTCTGCTTCCACAATCTTCTTGGGCAGGCGAAACTCCGGAATCCCGTAAATCATCACACCGCCGGGTTTGTGGAACGCCTCAAAGATCTCCACGTGGTGTCCCGCCTTTCGCAGATCCGCGGCGGCGGTAAGCCCCGCCGGGCCCGAACCGACGACCCCGACCCGAAATCCGGTATCGGAAGCCACCTCTGGCACCTCTACGGCGCCGTCTGCCCGCTCCCAATCAGCCACGTATCGCTCAATCCGGCCGATCGCCACCGATTGCATCGGATCCCGCGCCGCCTTCCCGACGGTGCATTCCAGCATGCACTGGCTCTCCTGGGGGCACACCCGCCCGCAGATCGCCGGCAGAAGGCTGGACTCCTTGATCACGTTCACCGACTCCTGGAACTTTCCGACCGCCGCAAGCTTCACAAACTTCGGAATATCGATCGAAACGGGACAGCCTTTGATGCACGGCGCGGTGGGACAGTTGAGACAGCGCAGCGCCTCAACCTGTGCCTGTTCCGCGGTGTACCCCAGCGCCACCTCAGTCTGATTGCAGGCGCGTTCCCCGGCATCCTGTGCAGGCATCGCCATTTGCGGAATACTTCGGCGGTCCTTGTTTTTCAGGGTCCCGTCAAGTTCACCCGGACCGTACTGCCCCCACAGCGTACGGGCGGCTGCGGCAAGCTCCTCCGGAGAGGCGTGGGTCACGTCTTTTTCAGCTTCCATTCTCTTTTCCTCCGGCAGGCGCATTCAGCCCGATCTTGCACGCGTGCTTCGCCTCTTTTTCCTGATCGAGATACGCCCGTTGGCGGCTCATCATGTTGTCAAAGTCAACCAGGTGCCCGTCAAATTCCGGCCCATCCATACAGACAAACTTCGTCTCGTCGCCGACGCCGACGCGGCACCCGCCGCACATGCCGGTACCGTCAACCATGATCGTGTTGAGACTTACCGTAGTCGGCACCCCGTAGGGGCGCGTCGTCTCGGCGGCAAATTTCATCATAATCGGCGGGCCGATCGCAAACACGTGATCCGGTGTCCCCGCCTCACAGAGTTCCTTGAGCGGCACCGTCACCAGATCCTTGCGTCCGTAGCTGCCGTCGTCGGTGCATACGATCACCTCGTCGCTCCAGCGGCGCATCTCGTCTTCCAGAATCAGCAGTTCCCGGTTGCGGGCACCCATAATGGTAATGACCCGGTTGCCCGCCTC
>JAQIBO010000507.1 GCA_027859055.1 Spirochaeta sp. | reverse complement strand
TCCCCAGACTGAGGCGGCACCCCCCAAACTGGTCACCGTCGCAGCGACCACGGAAATTTCCGCTGTAGCAAAGGGCGATCCCCCGCACACCGCCGGTCATTTCCGTCGCCGTTGCCTCGGCGATCGCGAGAAACGGACTCGTCTGATGACCGCTTGCACCGTTACGGCTCGCCACCTCGGCCCGCCATGCTCCCACCGCGCGCCGCGCCACGTGCCGCTCGCGCGCCCACGCCCCGGACAGCGTCACCAGATCCTTTCCCGCTCCGTCGACGTCAACCGCCGCCGAGGCGGGGTTTTCAATCTCGATGCTCTCGCCGCCGGTATTGGTAAAGCGCGCCCACCGCAGCAATGCCGGCGCCGCGTCGTCCACCACGTAGAACAGGTCCACCGCGTAATCACCCCGGGGATCCGCGAGTCGAACCCGGAGGGTACTGCGCAGCCCCGATCGCAGGATCTCCATCCCCCGGGGTTGTACCGCTCCGTCGATCACCTCGTGTTCGACATACTCCAGCCGCGTCGCTGCGGTACCGTCACCGAGGCGGACGGCAAACACACCCTCACGCAACTCACCGGCACCCCACGCGGGGTACTCCTGCGGCAGCGTATCAAGCGCGTACGCCCCGGCGACGCGGCGGACCTCGGTAGCGGGACGCATCGCGGGCAGGTAGTCCGGCTGGCGAGGACGCAGGACCGTCGTCGGATCGAGCGGGGCCGACAGCGGCGCCCCCCAATAGAGGTGGGTCAGGAATCGCCGGTCAAAGACACTAAAACAGTACGTGTAGAACGCGTTGCCGAGAGTGAACTGCGGGCCCCCGAGGGGCCCATCCGTTGCAATGTCGATCACAGAGAGTTACTCCTTGACGCCGCCGAAGGTGAGCCCGGCGATAAACTGGCGCTGCAGCACGAAGAAGACGATCACCGAGGGAACCGCTGCAATAACCGACCCCGCCGCGATCAGGTTCCAGGAGATCGACCACTGCCCGCGCAGCGCCTGGAGTCCAAAGGTGATCGGTCGTGCTTTGTCACTTTGAACGAGTGTAAGCGCCCAGAAGAAATCGTTCCATACGAAGGTAAAAAGAAGCACCCCCAGCGAGGCGAGGGCCGGTCGGATCAATGGCATGATCACCCGGAAGAAGACTCCCATCTCGGTAGCACCCTCGATCCGCGCCGACTCCACCAGGGCGATCGGCAGATCGGCGATAAAATTCCGCAGGAAGAAGGTGGCAAACCCGATTTGAAACGAGGTATGGAAAATAATCAGCGCCCAGAGCGTATCAAGGAGGTCCATGTTGGCGAACAGCGTTCGCACCGGGATCATCAGGATCTGAAACGGTACGAAGTTCCCCGCGATGAACATCGCGTACAGGAGGATCCGGCCACGAAAACGGTGGATCGCCAGCGTGTATCCCGCCATCGCGCTGAAAAAGATCGCCAGAAGTACCGACGGGATCGTGATGATCACCGAGTTCATGAAGTAGAGGAGCATCGGACTGCGGTCCGGGTTGAACACCTCACTGTAGTTCTGGAACATCTTGAATTCTGTCGGCCAGCCCCAGTAGTTCCCGGCGATGATATCGGCGTTTCCCCGTACCGAGGTGACGAGGATCGCGATCATCGGCAGGAGCCAGATCACCAGGAGGACCGGTAACGCCGTCTTGTAGAGGATTCTTGTAATCGGTTTCGTTCGTTCTATCGGTGTTGGAAACATAGTGTCACCTCTCGTGTTTCACGACTGAGTGGAGGAAGAACGCGATGAATCCCGACATGATCAGAAAGAGCACCACCGCGATCGAGGCGCCGTACCCCATCTTGAAGTTGAACAGCGCCTCGTCGTACATGAAATAGGCAAGGACGTTGGAGGTACCCCACGGTCCGCCGGCGGTCATGATCGCGATGACGTCAAAGCTGCGCAGCGCCCCGATCACCGTAACCACGACTGCGATGAACGTCGCCCCACGGAGCTGCGGCAGGATCACGTTCCAGAGCATCTTCCACCCGGAGGCGCCGTCGATCCGCCCCGCCTCGATCACCTGCGAGTTCATACTCGTCAGGCCGGTGAGGTAGAGGATCATGCAGTAGGCGGTCTGCGGCCACAGCGCCGCAACGATGATTCCGTAGGTAGCGAGGTTCTCGTTGGCGAGGACCGGGATCGGTTTCAGGCCGAAGCGGCGGAAGATCGCCGCGAGGAGCCCCAGATCGGGGTTGTAGAACCACGAGAAGATCAGCCCGATCACCACGAGGTTGATCACAAAGGGGAAGAAAAAAAGCGACTTGGTGAAGCGAATTCC
>JAQIBO010000475.1 GCA_027859055.1 Spirochaeta sp. | reverse complement strand
TCCGTAGACGGACTCGTATACAGCTCTTCCCGCTTCAAGGGAAAAGAACAGGATGAGTCCAATTCCAATCACGAGTGTAATCGCGTCGACCCGTTTCATAGTGAATACCGGTAATTATCCGTTGATAATTTGGCGATGTCAAATAAAAACCGTAGGTTATTCGGTAACCATCGGAATACCACCGGCGCGCTTTACCGTCGAGAGCACAAACACCGTGGTAATCCGGCCGATATTGGGCATCGTCGCGATCTTTTCCAGGACAACTTTCTCGTAGCTTCGAATATCGGGTGTGACCACTTTCAGTACGAAGTCCTTTTCGCCGGCAACGTGATGGCATTCGAGCACCTCAGGAATCGTGGCCACGGAGGCGGAAAAGGCGTCGATCGTGGCGGCAGAGTGGCTGGACATCGCGATCTCGACAAAGGCGGTGATCGGCATTCCGACTTTTTCCGGATCAACCACGGCAACGTACTTGGCGATAATGCCGTTCTGCTCCATCCACCGTACCCGCTCCAACGTGCTCGCCGGGGCCAACCCGATCCGCCGGGCGAGTTCCGCGTTGGTGATCGAACTGTCCTCCTGGAGCAAATCCAGGATACGTCGGTTAATCTCGTCGAGTTTCATAGAAGAACAGTATAGCCGACATTTCGGTGGATTTGCTCCCCGCCGCCGGCGGCGGTACCTTCACCGCATGAAGTTTCTGGTGATCGGTGGAATTATCGCGGGCGTCCTGGTGCTTATCGTGATCGGCGGTTTGATCGTACTGAATCGAACACAGGGCGGACGCTCAGCGGGATCACCCGATCTGGCGGCGGGGGCGTTGGCACCGTGCCCGGAAAGCCCCAACTGCGTCAGCACACAAGCTCCCGCGGAGGACACGCAGCACGCAGTTGAGCCGGTTCCCGTCTCCGGCACGCCTGAGCAGGTGATTGCCGCGATCACGGCGATCGTGGACGCGCAACCGCGGATGGAAATCGTCGAACAGGGAGACCGGTACCTGCGCGCCACCGCCACCAGTGCGCTGTTTCGCTTTGTTGACGACGTTGATTTTCTTGTTGATCCCGAGGAGTCGGTGGTACACATGCGCTCCGCCTCCCGCGTGGGAGAGAGCGACATGGGCGTCAACCGCCGGCGGTACGAGTTCTTTCGCGCCGCCCTTGCGGAGGCGCTGGGACCGTGACGTAACTGAACGAGTCAGAAGCGAAGCGCCAATAACACCGCCGGAGCTCCGGTAATCCCCTTACAACGCCCGCACGATATCCGCGACAAACCCCGCAGCATACAGCGGAATATGTACCACCTCGCCGTCGTACGTGTAGTTTCGAGTACTGACTTTGACTGCAACCGGTGGGTGATAGGTGTCGCGAAATACTGTCAGGCTTTTGGCTCGGCGGGTATTGGCGCCGGCCTTGACTTCAATCGGGATGACTTTCCCGTCTATTTCCAGGACAAACTCGATCTCCGCCGAGCTGCCTTTCCACGCGTACAACGAGTCGTGGCCGTGCGCACGGAGTTCCGTCGCGACGAAGTTCTCCGCTACGTAGCCGCGGTAGGCACCCCACGATTGATTCACGACGTCAAAGGGCGGCACCGCGAGCATCGAGTGAAGAAGGCCGATGTCGAGCAGGTAGAGTTTGAAGATACTCTCCCGAACGTGCGCCGCGAGGGGGGATCGTGCTTCCTGAATAACCGGCACGCGATGGACCAACCCCGTCGTCGTAAGCCAATCGATCGCGCCGGCTACATCTCGGTATCGTCGCGAATGCGGAAGAACGCCCTTGAATACGTACCGTCCGGCGTTTCCTTCCGCTTCTCGTGACAACTGCGCAGGAATCGACT
Source organism: Spirochaeta sp. (assembly GCA_027859055.1). Taxonomy (GTDB): domain Bacteria; phylum Spirochaetota; class Spirochaetia; order DSM-27196; family Alkalispirochaetaceae; genus Alkalispirochaeta. The sequence continues at coordinate 18,742 of JAQIBO010000475.1, read as the reverse complement.
CCAATACGCGGCTGAGATGGAGTGAGTTCAGGCGCCCGGAGTGTTTGGCAAAATCGCTCCGGTAGCCGATCAAAAGATCGTTGTGAACGGCGCGGACCGCCCTGATCGTACTATCGTCCAATGCGTCCGACTCAACGACGTTCCGGACCGCCTCAGGCATGCCGCCGACCAGGAAAAACCGGAATAAGTGCTCAAGAAGCTTTACGTGGACGAACTCCGGGATCTTGCTCGGTGCGGTTGCCCAACCAAGCAGGTATTCGTGCAGTCTGGGCTCCGCAGCCGCCAGAAACTCCCGAAACGAAAGGGGAAATAGCGTGCGCTGGGTCACTTTTCCAACCGGGTACGCCGAGGTGCTCCCGGAAAGTCCGAGAAGCGAACCTGCGGCGCAGACGGCATACCGGGTTTCCCCCTCGGAAAAGTACTTTAGGCTGGTCAGTGCCCGCGGCGATAGTTGGATTTCATCGAACACGATCAAATCAGTTTCCGCGTCGACACGTTTCCCGGCATAGAGTTCCAACGACGGAACGATACTACCAGGCGACAGCTCGTCCTCAAAGATCGTTGACGCCTTTGGATCAGATTCAAAATTGACATAGAGGGTAGAGCGAAATTCCTCCAAACCGAAGTGTTGGAGGATCCACGTCTTCCCCGTCTGTCGCGCGCCTCCGAGAACAAGAGGTTTTCGCCCCTTACCGTTTTTCCAGTGTTTCAGTTCGGTGTAGAGAGATCTGTGCATTATGTATCACTATGCCACATATAGACGCGGTCGACAACAATACCCCCTAAAAAGTGGCATTTATTGGCACTAATTACCCCGTAACAATGATGATTCAAAGCACTTATACGAGGTATTGACACCTACGCCGGTGCTAACGCCGTTCCGTAGATGACAGAGCAAACTCGTCCTCCCCGACAGCCCCGTTTTACTTCTCACCCTCTTTGTCCGTATGTTGAAACGTATGAGTGAAACACACGACCATAACGATCACCACCGCATGATGATCCGGGACTTTCGGACCCGATTTTACGTCACGGTGGTTCTTTCCGTGCCCGTCCTGGCGCTGTCGGAGCTGATTCAGAGCTTTTTCGGGTTCTCCTTTTCCATTCCCGGCGGTGATTATGTCGTGTTTGCCCTCGCAACCGTCATTTTCCTGTACGGAGGCCGCCCCTTCCTGACCGGCCTCGTTGATGAGTTAAAGCAGAAAACCCCCGGCATGATGACGCTCATCGGGCTTGCGATCACCGTCGCCTACGTCTACAGCGCCGCGGTCACCTTCGGCCTGGATGGTGCGCCCTTTTACTGGGAGCTGGCCACGCTGATCGCGATTATGCTGGCGGGGCACTGGATCGAGATGGCCTCGGTCTTGGGCGCATCCTCCGCGCTGGAGGAGCTGGCCCAGCTCATGCCCAGCGAGGCGCACCGTAAAACGGATAACGGCAGCGAGGATGTCCCCCTCTCGGATATCCACAACGGTGACGTGCTGGTTATCAAACCGGGAGAGAAGGTGCCCTCCGACGGTGAAGTTGTCTCCGGCTCCAGCTATGTCGACGAGTCGATGCTCACCGGAGAGTCACGACCGGTACAACGTGAGACCGGAAGCCGTCTGATCGGTGGTTCGATAAACGGCGACGGCTCTCTGGAACTGCGCGTGGAAGGAGCCGGTGACGAGTCGTACCTTTCTCAGGTTATCCAGATGGTCCAAGAGGCTCAGAAAGCAAAATCGCGCACCCAGGCGCTCTCGGACCGCGCCGCGTTCTGGCTCACCATCGTCGCGCTGACGGTGGGGGTCACGACGCTGGTGACGTGGCTCCTGTTGGGGCAGACTCTGCAGTTCTCAATTGCGCGCATGGCAACGGTGATGATCATCACCTGTCCCCACGCTCTGGGTCTGGCGATTCCGCTGGTGGTTGCTCAGTCTACAGCCAAGTCCGCGCAGAACGGGCTGCTGATTCGAAACCGGACCGCCTTTGAGAACGCCCGTAAAATCACGACGGTCCTCTTTGACAAAACCGGCACGCTGACCAACGGAACGTTTGAGGTCAGCGGTACGGACGTTCACAACGACGACTACACCAAGGAAGAGGTTCTTTCCCTGGCGGCGGCGCTGGAAAGCACCTCGGAACATCCGATTGGTAAAAGCATCGTGCACAGAGTGAAGGAAGACGATCTGTCCATACCCTCGGCTACTGACTTTGAAGCGATTAAAGGGCGCGGGGTCACGGGAACCGTGGACAAACGGTCGGTGAAGGTGGTGAGCCCCGGGTACCTCCGGGAAGAAGACATACCAATTCCGGAGGGAGCGGACGATACCGGCGGAATAACCCGCGTCTTTGTGCTGGTGGACGGCGCAGTTGCCGGTTCCATCTCGTTGTCGGACACGATACGCCCCGAATCGTACAAGGCGATCGAAGAGCTCCACAAGAGAAACATCAAATGCTGGATGCTCACCGGAGACAACGAGGAAACGGCCAAAGCTGTCGCCGATGAACTGGGCATGGACGGATACTTCGCCGAAATCCTGCCTGACGAGAAGCAGGAAAAGGTCAAGGAGCTGCAGGAGCGGGGAGAATATGTCGCGATGACCGGCGACGGGGTTAATGACTCACCGGCGCTCGCGCAGGCGCAGATCGGCATCGCCGTGGGTTCCGGAACGGATGTGGCCGCCGCCACGGCGGATATTATCCTGGTCAATTCCAATCCGCTGGACATCACGGCGCTCATCCTGTTTGGCCGCGCCACCTACCGCAAGATGGTGCAGAACCTGGTGTGGGCCACCGGGTATAACGTCGTTGCCATTCCCCTGGCCGCAGGGGTGCTGTACAGCACCGGATTTATGCTTTCACCGGAGGTTGGCGCCATCCTGATGTCCCTCTCCACAGTTATCGTGGCGGTCAACGCCCGCATGCTGCGGGTGAAACGAGAGAGTTGACGAAAAACAGCGGCACGAGTTGTCCGGTGTGAGTGGTAGCCAAATCAACTCGATGCACTTGTTGGATGGAGTCTACGTTCCGATTCGCTCCCATGCGCGTAAACCGGCAATGTGTTGGAAATGTACGGCGAAGGTGATCAGTTTGGATCCGGTCTCAATTGCGTGAGCCGCAATCCAGATGTCATTCAACGGAATCATTGTCCCATTTGTGCGCAGGGTATTTTTGATCTCTCCGAATATCTCCGCCGTCTCCATCGACACCTCAATGATTTGGACGCCCGGTTTGGACAGAAACTGCTTCAGTTCGAGTTTGTTCTCTTGAAACCTCGTTCCGCCGCGGAATCCAGCGAATAGTTCACCGATGACGATCGTGGAAAAATAGATATCACGGGATTCAATAATAGAGTCGAACACGCGCCTGTCCCCGGCCATGAACCCGCTGTAGGCGTTTGTATCCAGAAGGATCTTCGTCACGGTGATTCCCAGTCTGACTCGTCGATTCGATCGAAATCACGTACCGCAGTGTCAAATCGGGCCTTTTCGTCTTCCGACCATTTCCCGAATAGATCGGAGAACTCGTGTTCACGATCGGTTTTTAAGGGATCCGATAACGATTCTTCCAGGAGCGATTTGATAGTTTTATTTCTGCTTAAGCCATGTTCTTTTGATTTCCGGGCGATTTTCTGAACAAGGTCATCATCGACGCCATGAATGGTGATGGACTTCATCGCAACCTCCTGAACCGTAATATGATCTATTATAGTTCAGAATACGAACCATTACAAATGGACCACGAGTGCGTTTGTTTAACGGCACGTCGCCGAACTACTTAGGATTCACCCACGCCTCAGCGCAGATCGCTGAGAAAGAGCTTCCCGTCGCGTTTCTGTGTGGAAAACTCGAGGTCAGCGCCGTCGGCGGCGACAAGTTCGAACGTCACGGAAGTTCCGGGGTCGCCGATTACGATCGTCGTCCACGGATGAACTTCCCCGGACCCGGCATCAATATGCAGTCGCACAACCTCCGCCGCGCGTTCAACCCGCGCGATGCGTAACCGGCTGCGAGATCGCCAGAACTCACCGTACTCCGTCAGGTTGCCGATCCACGCGCCGAGGTCTCGCGCGTACTCCATCGCGGCCCGCTGCGCGCGTAGCTTATAGTCACGCTCGCCGGTGTCCGAGGGGTGGATGAGCAGAACACTGATCGTCTCGTTATTTGCGTGCGCACGGATGACGTCTGTCCACACGGCGACGGCTTCGTCAACGCGGTCGGGAGAGAGAAACCCAAGTGCGTCGTCGAAGGTGACCGGTATTTCAACGACCGAGGAGACCTCGGCGTCGACACGCCGTTCGCGAAGGGCAAAATAGGGGAAAGTCGTCAGGACGTCATTCGCCGAGAACGAGGAATCGTAGCGGTACCCGGCGTCTTCGAGTACCCCGATAAGCTCCGTCGGGAAGGCGAGGTAGCCGGACCGGAAGGTAATCGTATCCTGGCCCGGGAGATCACGGTCGAGGAGCTGCTTGCTCACGCGCACCTCGCCGTTGACGGTGAGCGTCTCGAGGGGGCGGTAGGTCTCAAAGGTAACGTCGGGTGAGCCCGGAACAGCGTCGTCGAACTCGTACGAGTGCGTCACCGTGTGCGACCCGATGTCAAAGCCCATCCGGACCAATTCGCGAATCGCCTCAAGATTGCCGGGGGCGGAGTAGTAGGCGATATCGGCGTTGTCGATGAAGTACTTGGTGGTTTCGAAGAACGTACTCGTCGTCCCGAACTCCTGCTCAAGGCGAGCAAACTTCAGCGAGTCGACGAAAGAGTCCTGCGCGTCGACATCGTGGGAGAGGATCAGCGCGGTCGGTCGGCCCTGCGGCACGATCCCGATATAGACGGGCAGCTCGGCGTGTTCCTCGTAGATCGCCTTCACGAGCAGCATAATCACATCCGCCGACGGTTCTACGGCGTTCACGAATTCCCGCTGCGCCTCGTAGTCACCGCCGGCCTGCGGCAGCAGCACTGTTTCCACAAAAGAGAGCCCCAGGTAATACGCAATCCCCGAGCCGTAGTAGTTCACCGAAAAGCCGACCGTGTCGTCGGGGAAACGGCCGAGCGGCGTGGCAAACGGATCGATGTCGGCCCCGTGGGACCACGCGACCTCATCGTACACGACAAACTCGCCGTTCCCGAGTGAAATCGTCTGCTCCCGCGGGTGATCGATGTAGGCGAGCGCCGGATCGTCGCCGCTGAAGGTCAGGCGAGTACGGTCGCGGCGTGAGCTCACGGAGTTGATGCCGAACAGCGGATAGAGGTCGGACCCCACGATCGCCGGGGAAACGAGTACCCCGCCGTTCTCGACGTAGGCGTAGAGCGCCTCCCGCCACGCCGGGGTGAGGTCGGAGTTGCCAGGGCCGGCGGCGAGGACGACGACCGGAAAGCCGTCCAGCGCGGCCGGGTCATCGACAAAGGTATACGGGAGACCCACCCCGGTCGCAATTCGCTCCAGCGCGCGGTCCTGCACGAAGGACATGGCGACGTCGGGAACAAACGAGCGAACAAGTCCGAGGCGGTGCTCAATCTCCTCGGCTTCGAGCGAGAGAACCGACGCAACGAGCAGCGCAAGCGCAAGCGCAAACGTCCGCGTCAATTTCATCGGGCTCCCCAGAACAGCCCGCGGTCGCTCTCATCGAGCAAAAGCTCGGTGGCGATCACGAACCAGCCCGTCGAGGCAACGCTCGGAAAGGTGCTGAACAACTCAGGTATCTCGACACTCGCATACCGAAAGCCACCGTCAACCTGATAGTCCAGCGCCGCGAGCATCGTGTCCACCGCCTCGCGGTAAAGGCCGGCCTGCACGAGCGCCGACGCCACCCCCTGACTCCCTTCGATCCAGGCGATCTCCACGTCATTCCATCGCGTGTCCGCGTCGCCGAAGACCACGCGAGAGACCGCCGGCGATTCGAAAACCGCATCGTCGGCGTAGGGCCGATAATGGTCCGAGTCGCCGAGCCGGAACCGCCTTTGCGCGCTCGCGAGCGCCCGATCACTGCGAGCCCGCTCCCCAACTGAACCGAGAAAGAGCGAGCCCCACGAGGCGGTATCGAGGGGCAACACCGTGTCGACCCGCCCGTCCACCTTCACGCCCTGGTAGAACTGCCCGTCGTCCTCGCTCCACAGGGAGAGGAGCCCCGCGCGGACGAGGTCGGCCGCGCGCGTGTAGCGGTCGTCGCCGGTCAGCTCCGCGAGATCACGGAAGAGATAGTACGCGTCAATATTGTGCTCGGTGCTTGCCCACCCCACCGGCGACCGATCGTAAGCAGCGACGATCTCGTCCGAGTCGTCGACCGAGAAGCTGTACGTGCCAAAGCCCCCGGTAACGAGGCCATGACGCCGATCGCCGGGATCGTCGATCTGGAGCTCCAGGAGACGATCGGCGACGAGAACAGCAAGCATCTGGATGCGGCGGGCCGCGTTGCCTGTGACCTCGAACTCCGGATCTGCAGACAGCCGTGCACGGAGATAGAACGTCGCCGCGTATCCCACCCAGGCCGACGCACCGGAACGAACCACCGCGCCTTCGCTGTCGGCCTCCGAGGGCCACGCGTTCTGCGTGTTAAGCCCAAACCAGACACTCCCATCGCCGCGCACCTGCCGCGCGAGCCCAAGCAGTACCCGCTGCGCCTCCCGGTATCGCCCGCTCATCGTGAAGGCGATCGCGGCAACCGCGCCGTCATAGACGAAGGAGCGGCCGTAGAGATACGGGTAGACCGGGTCTTCCGGAGGAATGCGATAGCTCACGATGAGATTGCGCCGCGCCGGATTCGGATCCGGAACCGTTTCATTCGGAACCACCTGCTCGACGAGCCATTCGACCGCCGCCTGCTGATGCTCGCGAAGCGAGGAACGAACCTCATCCGAAACAGCGAGCTGCTCCTGAGCGCGCAACGCCCCCGGAGCGCTCATCGCAGCCACCATGAACATCACCACTGTTGCCACCAAACGGCGGCTGATTTGTACGAACACAGGGTAAACCTATCACGGAAGCGTCCGGAATGACACTCGTGGCGCCCGCCACCTACTCGGCATCCGGGAAAAACAGCTGCTCGCCGTTTACGCGGTACCCGTCGATAATCGCCCGGCCTTGCGGTGATACGAGGTAGTCGACAAGTGCCTGGGCAAGGTCCGCGTCCGCGTGGGGGTGGCGCGCGGGATTGACGGCGATTATTCCGTACGGGTTGAACAGAATTGTGTCACCCTCAAATGCGATTCCCGCGTCGATATCCCCCCGGTAGGCAAGGAAGGTACCGCGGTCGGCAAGGGTATACGCTTCCTGCTCATTTGCCAGGGTGATGACCGCGCCCATGCCCTGCCCCACCTCGCGATACCACGCACCGGTTCGGCGTTGATCGGAAACGCCGGCGGCTTTCCACAACGACAGCTCTTTGACGTGGGTGCCGGAGTTGTCGCCCCGGGAAATGAACGGCGCCGCGGCGTCTGCGATTCGGGCAAACGCGTCAGCCGCATCGTCAGCGCTGGCGACACGGGCGGGGTCGGCGGGAGGGCCAAGCACCACAAAGTCGTTATACATGAAGTACACGCGCTCCACGCCGTAGCCCTCTTCAACAAACGCGCGTTCCAACGCGGGAGCGTGCACCATCAGCACATCCGCGTCACCGGCGCGGCCGATCTCCAGCGCCTGACCGGTTCCCACCGCGACAACGTCAACCACGGTGTTGTTCTGCTCCTCAAACGGCGGAAGCAGTTCGGCCAGCAATCCGCTGTTCTCCGTACTGGTTGTGGTCGCCAACAGAAGGCGCGTTTCCTGCTCCGCCATTCCCGTGGCCGCCACCGGTGATAACGCCAGGGCCAGGAGTGTCATTGCAATCCACATCGTCTCACAGTAATGCGGTCGGAACGAAATGTCAGCCGGAACCCTCCGGTCCAGGCTCTTCACGCAGTTCGATTGCAACCGTATTTCAGTTGCAATGTCCAATCTCGCAAGCTATACTCAGGCCGTGAGACACACGGCCGGATCGACACATCTCACGTACGACGGGCTCAAATCACTTCTGAACGATCTTGGCTATGATGAGTACCGTCTCGGCACCGCGCCATCTCACCGCATCGCGTTTATCCACCGCCAGACGGGACACATTATCCGCCTCAACCGCCCGGACATGCGCGAATACCTGACGGATTATCAGCTTCGGGAGGTGTTTGACGCGCTTGACCGGGAGCCGCCCGAAGCTGACTCTGATACGCACCGTTCGTGATGGTCCGGACGGTACGAACGATCCTTACCGACCTTGCGGCTGTGTGTGCGGCGGAAGAGTTGGACCGCTATGCGACGACGGAACTGTCGGCATACGCATCACTCCGCCAGCTGGGCGCGCAGCAGGTGGTGTGCGGCTACCTGGAGGGCACGGGGGATCTGGCCCGCACCGTTGCGCTTGTTGAGCAGACCGGGCACAGGCGGCCCGGTTTTTCGCTCACGACGTTGCTGTCGGTGCTGTGCAATCGCTGTATCACGGTCCCCTTCGCAGAACGGAGTTCGTATAACGACAATTTCCTGAAACGCAACCACGACGAGTCGGAAACCGAACGGGAAATCCGGAAACTCCAGGGCCGTGAGGACATCGGGGTGTACGTTCCGCCGTTGGAGGTGCTGGAGACGTTTGCTGCGGCTCAGCCGGAGATGCGGGAGCTGTTTGCCGCGACGATCACAACTCACGGGAGTGACTGCCGGGGGAGATAGGGCGCCGACCGGCCGGTTTGGTGTACAGAGTCGCGCCATATGGATATGCTACCGTTGGCGCTATGGCACACGATGTAATGAAATACAAGGACTTCCTCGGTTCTGTACACTACAGCGCGGCGGACGAACGGTTTGTTGGGCGGATCGCGGAAATTGACGACCTGGTGACGTTTGAGGGCAGCAGTGTGGCGGAGTTGCAACGGGCGTTTGAAGAGGCGGTTGAGGACTATATTGAGCTGTGTGCCGCAGCGGGTAAGCCGGCGGGGCGCTCGTTCAAAGGTACCTTTAACGTCCGGATCACGCCGGAACTCCATCGGAACGTGTTTCGCTGCGCCGTTGAGGACGGGATTTCCCTGAACCAGTTTGTCCTGCAGGCGCTGGAACACGAGGTTGCCAGGCGAACGCCGAGCTACCGCTCCGAGGAACGTTTCGTCGCGGAGACGTCTGATGACGGTGATGACGGTGATCGCGGCGGTAGCGGGTAACGACGGGCAGAGTTGTGCAACGCGTGTGTGAAGACCGCTTTGTAACCTCAGGGGACAATAATATCCAGCCACAGTGTTTCGCCTCTCGAACCGGCATCGGCCAGTGCGACCGACACGGAGTCGCCGGTTCCGTCGGCGGTGCGCCGAATCGTGGCAAGATGAATGCTTCCATCGACAAACGCAGCCGGTTCACCGTTCACGATCAGTCCGTCGGGACCGTCAGTCCGCGATCCGCGTGACACCGACAGGGAACACCCGGTGCGGCTGTTTGTCGCGGCGGAGATGGTGGCGATCGCGGGGTGCGCCCCCCCGGAGCGTGGTGTGAGAACCTGGATATCCGCCTGGGCCACGACGATACCACGCAACTTCAGGGACGCGGTACTGGAACCGGACCCGTCCGCGGCGATAACTGAGGCAAGGACACACAAAAAGACAACCGCCGGACATACTCTCCGGAACATGCATATAACTCCTGAACACGCCGTATATGCACTTTTTTGACTTCACTTTTTGAGTTTGACTTTTTTATGTTTGGGGACTTTTCTGTATTGTATACCCGAAGACGGTAATTGGGAAGGCAATTTCGAACTATTGGCGCAGCGACCGGCGCAGGAGTGACAACGCGGTGTGAGCCGCCCGCGCTTTGACCACTTCGCGATCGCCGGGAAAGCGGTACCGGTGACAGACGGTCTCACCGTCACAGGTTACGGCGATATAGGTGAGGCCGACCGGTTTAGCCTCGCTCCCGCCGCCGGGTCCGGCGATGCCGGTTATCGCAACCCCGCAATCACTGCCGCACGCTTCGATCACCCCGGTCGCCATCGCCCGCGCAACCGGTTCACTGACCGCGCCCTCACGCTCGATAAGGTCGGCCGGTACGTTAAGCAGCGCGCGTTTCATCTCGTTGCTGTAGGCTACAATCCCGCCGCGGAACCAGGCGGAGCTTCCCGCCACGTTGGTCAGGCGGTGGGCAAGCAATCCGCCGGTACACGATTCGGCGACCGCGAGGGTGCGGGCGCGGCGCTCTTTGCCCTCCCCGCCTTCTCCGCGGAGGAGCGTTCCGACGACCGCTTCAAGGGTGGTATCGTCTTCGCCGTAGATCGCGTCGCCAAGGGTTTCGTAGATCGTGGCGGCGGTTTCATCGATCAGTTGCGTGGCGGCGTCCCGGGTACCCGCATGGGCGGTAAGGCGCAGGTGGACCTCTCCGAGCTGCGCCAGTGGTGCGATCGTCGGATTGGTCTGTTCCGCCAGAAGGTCCTGCAGAAGCTCGGCGACCCGCGATTCACCGAGTCCGATAATGCGCAGAACCCGTGAGGCAAGGACCGCGCCGGTACCGGCAGTGGCCTGCGAGGCGGCCAGCCGGGGCAGAACCTGCTCGTTCATGAGCGCCCGCATCTCCCGCGGCGGCCCCGGTACGAGGACGACGATCGCATTTTCATCCTCCACGTAGATGCCGGGAGCGGTGCCCCGGCTGTTTGGAAGCAGAACCGCTCCCTCGGGAACCATCGTCTGGCGCAGGTTGTTTTCCGGAAGCGTCGTACCACCACCGGGGCCCCACCTGCGTTCGGCGAAAATGGCCCGGAGATGCGCCTCCCACTCGCTGTCACGATGTAACGGCCGTTCAAGCACCTCTGCGAGGGTTTCCCGGGTGAGGTCGTCCTCGGTGGGGCCGAGGCCGCCGGAGACGACGACCACGTCGGCACGATCGATGGCGGTGCGGAACGCCGCGGCGAGGCGATCGCGGTTATCCCCCACCACGGTCTGGTAATAGACGCCGATTCCGAGCTCTGCGAGCATGCGGGCGATCTCCGCACTGTTTGTGTTGACGACATCTCCCAGAAGGAGTTCCGTGCCCACTGCCAGTATCTCTGCTTTGGTCGTGTCGTTGGTCTGGTGTTCGTTCACAGGTTTCATGCTCCGTCCCTCGCGGCCGTCACGCGTCGCGGCCGTCGCTTTTCGCCGCGGCCGTCACGCGTCGAGATAGCGCGCGACAAACGCCTCGGCGTTCTGAATGGACCCACCCGCGGCGCCTTTGATCACGTTGTTGACCAGGAGGTTGAACCCGATACGGTGGCCCTGCCGTTTCAGGCGTCCCGTGTACACCACCATTCCCTGGGGAAAGCCGTAAAACGCCTGCTTTGCCTGGGGCAGGTCGCGCTGGGTTTCATATTCGATGGGACGCAGCGGCGTGGATGGAAGGTGTTCAAGACCCTGGGAGCTCTCGTGCCAGTCGGTGATAATCCGGTCAAGGTCAACCTCCTGCTCAAACTCAACCCAGACCGACTCAAGGTGGCCGAACATCACCGGTACCCGCACGCAGTAGGGAAAGATATCAAAGTCCACCGAGAGAATTTTGCGGAACTCCTCGGTCATCTTTTCCTCTTCCTGGTCAATGAAGGGAATCACGTTGTTGGTGATATCCAGAGCGGACAAACCGGGGTGCCCCGCGCCGCTCACCGACTGGTAGGTGGACACCACGAGGTCGCGAACGCCGTACTTCATGAGGGGCGCCATCGCAACCGCCAGACCGGTGGTGGAGCAGTTGGCGTTGGTGATCCCAAACCCCTTGTCCGGGTAACCCTGCGCCTCGATCCAGCGCAGATGGTCGATATTTGCCTCGGGAATCAGGATGGGAACGTGTTCGTCGTACCGTAACGCCGCGGCATTGGAAAAGACGTACATTCCCGCCTCAATGAGTTCCCGTTCCGCCGTCTGGGCCGCGTGGGTCGGCAGTGCCGAAAAAACTATCTGGATGCCGTCCCGCTTCATCGCGGCAACGTCGAAGCTTTCGATTGTATAGTCAAGAATTGCGGGCGGAATCTCCATCGGGAGGATCCAGTGCACGTCCTCGCCGTAGTTGCGACCTACACGTTTTTCCGAGGCCATTACCCGTTTCACCTCAAACCAGGGATGGTCGTGAAGCATCCACATGAACGATTGGCCCACGGCGCCGGTAGCGCCCATGACGCCGACGCCGATTTTGTGTTCCCGATAGAAGTCGTTGTGTTGTTGTTGTTTGTTCATCGTGTCACCGGTCGGTAAAATATGCGATGTCACCGATAGAGGCAAGGGCGTTGCGACCGGTTGGTATGTTCGGTTGTATTGTGCGCGACGACGAACCGTGAGAAAATGACGGCACGTTGCGCCGGCGAATACCAAATCTCGGCGGGCACCACCAAGGAGTGAGCATGAAAGGTCTCGAGTTAGTCGAATACAACTCGTTTGCGTATCACGACGTACCCGATCCGCAGATCTCGGAGGACGAGGTTTTGATACGCGTGCAGGCCGTCGGCATCTGCGGCAGCGACGCACATGGACAGGACGGCAGCACCGGCCGTCGGATTCCTCCGGTGATTATGGGCCATGAGGCTGCCGGAGATGTTATCTCCGCGGGTTCCCGGGTGTCCGATATCACCGTTGGTATGCGCGTGACGTTTGATTCGACACTGTTCTGCGGGACATGCTTTTACTGCCGCCGCGGCGAGGTCAATTTCTGCGAGCAACGGCGCGTTCTGGGCGTGAGCGCCGACGAATACCGGCAGAACGGGGCGTTCGCCGAATACGTGACCGTCCCGGCGCGGGGGGTGTATCCCCTTCCCGAGGACGTCGGGTATCTCCACGCGGCAATGGTGGAGCCGTTGTCGATCGCGGTGCATGCGGCGGGGATCACCGAACACGCGATTGGCGACACCGGAGTGGTCGTTGGCGCAGGCATGATCGGACTGCTGCTGGTGCAGGTTCTTCGCGCATCGGGATACGGACAGGTAATCGCCGTCGATATCGACGATCGAAAACTGCAGTTGGCGGCTGCCCTGGGGGCAACGCGGACGGTGAACAGTACCACCACAGATCTCGGGACGGTCGTCGCGGAGGAAACGGAAAACCGGGGCGTTCGCAACGCGTTTGACGCGGTGGGAATTCAGGCATCATTCGACAGCGCCATCCGGTCTGTCCGCCGGGGCGGAACAGTGACGGTGATCGGCAACTTTGCCCCCTCCGTCGAGATGCCGCTACAGTATCTGGTGACACGGCAGATCCGCATCCAGGGCTCAAACGCGTCTGCCGGAGAGTATCCGGCGTGCCTGGAACTGATCCGATCCGGTGCGGTGACCCTGGATCCGCTCATCAGTGCCGTCGCACCGTTGTCCGAAGGGGCTGATTGGTTTCGCCGTCTGTACAAGAACACCGAAGGACTGATCAAGGTTATCCTGGTTCCCGACGCGGTGTGGCAGGAAGGGAGTTCATCATGAGTACCAGTCTCTTTGATCTGACCGGGAAGGTGGCGATCATCACCGGTGCAAGCCGTGGCCTGGGTCAGTATTTCGGCCGCGCCCTCGCCGGAGCCGGGGCTGATCTGGTGATCACCAGCCGCACCCTGGACGCACTTGGTCCGTTTCAGCGGGAGATAGAGCAGATGGGACGCCGGGCATTGCCGGTGGTCCTGGATGTCCGCGACCAGGACAGTATCGCTGCGATGGTAGCCACCGCGGTTGATCATTACGGAAAAGTCGATATTCTGGTAAACAACGCCGGACTCAATATCCGCAAGCCCGCCGTGGATATCACCTGGGACGACTGGAACACCGTTCTTGACACCAATTTGCGCGGTTCTTTTTTTGTGGCCCAGGCGGTGGCGCGGACGATGATCCCCCGGGGCTATGGTCGGATTGTGAACATCGGGTCGGTAACCAGCGTGTTCGGCTACGCCGGGATCACCCCGTACTGCGCAAGTCGTGGTGGTGTTAAACAGATGACGATGAGTCTTGCCGACGACTGGGGCGCCCACGGCATTACGGTGAATTGCCTGGCCCCGGGCTGGTTCCAGACGGAACAGAACGCGGTACTGTACGAGAACGCGGAATGGCTTGCGTATCTCAACGACCGGATTCCCCTCGGTCGCCCGGGCAAACCGAACGATCTGGACGGCGCCGTCGTGTTTCTCGCCTCTGACGCGTCGGCATATATGACCGGGCAGACGCTTCTGATAGACGGCGGAATCTCCACCGGAGCCACAAAGGCAACGGTGGAGTGAGTACGGCGCCACGGGCCAGACGTTACGGCACCAGCGACACCACCCGTTTTCCGGTTACAGGATCCCCGGCAGGAAGAGAATCAGTTGGGGAAACGCGATCAGCAGGGCAAGAACCGCCAACAGCGTCAGCAGGAATGGCATTAAGGAGGCGACCAGCTGTTCCAGTTTGATATTGGCGACCCCGCAGGCGACATACAGCACCGTTCCCACCGGCGGCGTAATCAGCCCGATTCCGAGGTTGATCGACATGATCACGCCGAAATACACCGGATCAACACCAACCGACTCCATGACCGGTAGAAGAATCGGTGCCAGGATCAGCATCGCCGGGGTAAGGTCCATCACAAATCCCACCGCGAAAAGCAGCACGTTTGCCATCAGGAGCACCGCCAGCGGTGATGAGGTAAAACTGGTCAACAGCTCCGCCAGCGCGAAAGGTACGCGGGCGCGCGTCAGGAGCCAGGCGGTCACCATCGCCATTCCGCAGAGGAAGAGGACCACACCGGTGGTCTTGGCTGTATTGAGCAGAATGCGCGGCAGATCACGCAGGGTGATCTCTTTGTAGAGAAACAGCCCCATCAGTAACGACGCCAGCGCCGCGATAGCTCCCGCCTCGGTGGCGGTGAACACGCCGGCCAGAATTCCACCAACGACGATAAACGGAATACTCAACGCCGGCCAGACGCGGGTAAACGCGGTCCAGAGGCGCCGCCACGAAAAGGTATGTCCCGCCTCGGCGGATCCGTACCCGTAGCGCCGACTGGTGATGTAGGTGGTGACCATCAGCGCACCACCAACCAGAATTCCCGGAATGATCCCGCCGATAAACATCCGGGCGATCGAGGTGTTGGTAATGATGCCGTACAGGATAAACGGGATACTGGGCGGGATAATGATCCCGATAACCGCCGATGACGCGGTAACCGCCGCCGCGTACGGCGCGGGATAGCGTTGTTTTACCATCGGTGGCACCAACAGCCCGCCGATCGCCGCAGTATCCGCGATTGCCGAGCCACTGATGCCGCCAAAAAACATGCTCGCCATGATGTTCACGTGTCCAAGCCCGCCGGTGATATGCCCGACGATCGCATCGGCAAGTTCAACGAGGCGTCGGGCGATGCCGCCGCGGTTCATCACCTCTCCGACAAACATGAAAAACGGGATCGCCAGAAGAGGAAAACTGTTTATCCCCGAAGCCAGCCGGTTACCAAGAACGGTAAACGGGATATCCATCGCAACGATGAGCGCAAGATTGGACAACGTGAGAGCGAACACCACGGGAATACCAAGCGCGATAAATGCGAACAGCGTTCCGAGAAAAAGCCATAGCATAACGTTTATCGTCCTTTTCCAGATGCGTCGGAGGAGGGAGTCTCTTTACTCCAGTGCACCGCTTCTTCTTTGAGAGCTTCCGCGGCGGCAAGCGCTTCCCGCTCCGCCAGATGCGGATCACCAAGCTCACCTGTCTTAATGATCGTCAGGAGTTTGCCGATTGCCATAAAAAACATCAGCGCCCCCGCGACCGGCATGACGCCATAGACGATCGTCATCGGAATGTACAACGCGGGACTCACGTTCCGGGCGGATATCGCAACGTCAAGACTGTAATACGCGAAAAAGCCCAGGGCCACGACAATCAACGCCTGTCCAAAGATCCGTACCGCCACGCGCACCCGCCGCGAACGGATCGCGCCGACAACCAGATCCAGAGAAACGTGCTCGTCACCGTGGTACGCCAGTACCGCTCCCAGAAGAGAGACGTAAATAAAGAGAAATCGGGACAGTTCATCAGCCCACCCCAACGAGGCGTTCAGGACGTACCGGCTGAAGACGTTGAGCCCGACAACCAGGAACATCACCACAACCAGAGCTATCAGGATGAACTTGTAGAGAGATACAACGGCATTCCGGATCGTTCGCATCGTCATTGCAACTCCAACTATAGTAGAAAAATGAAAAATCGCAACGACGATTTCGCCGTTGCGACGATTCGGTGCGCACGCAAGCAGCGCGCGCACCTTCAAAACGGTAGACTACTATCTGATCAGTTTTGAGCCATGTACTCGTCGACTTTGGCACGAACAGCGTTCACGAGATCGGCGCCGATCTCTTCCGAATACTGCTCATACACGTCTGAAGTTGCTTCCTGGAACGCCATCTTCTCTTCGTTGGAGAGAATCGTGACTTCCATCACATCCTTCAGCTCTTCAAGATATTCAGCGTTCAGTTTGCGGTTGAGATCTCGGTTGTGGTCGCGAGACTTTTCAGCTGCGTCCATAACGACGTCCTGAAGATTCGCCGGCAGATTGTCCCAGTACTCCTGAGCGATCATCAACACAAACGGGCTGTACACGTGACCGGTGTTGGTTGTGTACTGCTGAACCTCCGGAAAGTTCTGGAGGTAGATCGTTCCCCATGGGTTTTCCTGACCGTCGACGACATCCTGCTGCAGGGCGGAGAACAGTTCACCAAACGCCATCGGGGTGGGGTTTGCGCCCATCGTCTGCCACGCTGCGAGGTGAATCGGGTTTTCCATCGTCCGGACTTTGAGTCCTTCCACATCCGCGGGGGTGCGAACGGGGCGGACGTCGTTGGTCAGCTGACGGAAGCCGTTTTCCCAGTAGACGAGACCCTTGATGCCGATATCCGACAGGTCGTCCAGCAGGTCCTGACCGATTTCACTGTCAAGGACGTAATCCGCTGCTCCCTCGTTGGGGAAGATAAACGGCAGATCAAACACCTTGTAGCCGTCGACAAACGGCGCGATCGGCGCGGTTGACGGACAAGTCATCTCCTGCGTACCAAGCTGAAGCGCTTCCATCATTTCCCGGTCATCACCGAGCTGGCTGGAATGATACAGATCCACGGTGATTCGACCATCGCTGTTTTCCTCAACCAGTTCTTTGAAATATTCAAACGACTGGTACTGGGCTGATTTGTCGTTCAGACCGATGCCGGCGGTGATCGTAAACGTCTCTTCCGCTGCTGCGGCTCCCTCTTCGCCCTGCCCACCGGCAAACGCCGTTGTGGCAACAAGCGCTACCAGAACCAAACAAACTATAACACGTTTCATATATGAAACCTCCTTGATGTGTATGGGCGATGATCACCCGGGAACGGGAGTTCCGCAACGAGAAACGGCTGAACGGCGATATTTCCGCTATGAACGGCGCAGGAACGGCGAAGCGACGTCGGCCGGCTTATCCCGGTAGATCGAAGACGCTCCGGAAACGGTCCGTGTGGGTTCGCCCGACGTCGACGCGGGCTCCGGATTCAAACTCAGCAGCCAGGCGGCCGCGTCCAAGTGTGATCACCCGGGCGATCTTGTCCAGATGGGCGATCGCGCTGCGGTGAATACGCATAAAATTCGCCGGGTCAAGCCGAGTCTCCAGGCGGGTGAGGGATTCCTCCACCAGATAGCGGTGGGTTCCGTCCACCCAGAACACCAGTCCGTCCTCGGCCCGGAAAAACTCTACATCCGCTACCGGCAGAACCCGAAACGTTCGCCCGGAACGGATCGTCAGTCGCGAAAGATACGGATTGATCCGCCGGCGTTCCTGAAGCAACGTCCCGAGGCCACTATCCCCGTTCGACCGTACCCGTGCGGTTGCCCGCTCAATCGCCTGCTGCAGTCGCGCACGGTCGTACGGTTTCAGAAGGTAATCAACCGCGTGGACTTCAAACGCCCGCAGGGCGTATTCGTCATAGGCGGTCGTAAAGACGACAGCCGGACGGTGCGGTAATTGCTCCAGAACCTGAAACCCGTCGAGGACCGGGATCTGCACGTCCAGCAGTACCAGGTCGGGCTTCAACGCGCGAATCTGCTCGACCGCATCCGCTCCGTGAACCGCCACGCCCACGACCGAGACTTCCGAAATCGTTTCCAGCGCCCGGAGCAGACGCTCCCGGGCCGGTTTTTCGTCTTCGACGACGAGAGTGGCGATCGGACTCATACAGCGCCCCCCGGTATGGTCAACGTAACGATCAATCCCGACGGTTCGTTCCGTCGAACGGTTATCGGCCGCCCGAAAAGGGTGCGGAAGCGATGATTCACGTTCTTGATCCCAGTGCCGTCGGCGTGAAACAACGACTCCGGATCCACCACCTCGCTGCCTCGGTCCCGAATCTCCACGACCAGATCGGAGTGGTCGAAACCACCGGCGATCGTCAAATCGACGATTCCAAACTCGTTGCCACCGTAGCGGACGGCATTTTCCACCAGCGGCTGAATCAGCATCGGCGGGACCGGATGGTCGTGGAGACGGTTATCGATTTCATAGGTGATGAGCAGAGCGTCGCCATGACGAAGCTGTTCGATTCGCAGGTACGTCTGGACGTGTCGCAACTCATCACCGAAGGGAACCTGATCAAATTTCGCGGCCGCCAGGGTATAACGAAACAGGTCCGCCATGTGTTGAACCGTCTCGCCCGCGGTATCCGTGTCAGTCTCTATGAGATGGGAGATCGTATTGAGCGTATTGAAAAAGAAATGCGGATTGATCTGCGCCCGCAACGCCCTGAGTTCCGCCACCGTTGCCTGAGCCTGAAG
>JAQIBO010000464.1 GCA_027859055.1 Spirochaeta sp. | reverse complement strand
TCGCCGCTCTTACGCCGGCGCGTCCGGCGCGTCCGGGGCGCCGGGGGCGATGACCCGTGCCGATTGGGTCGGCAGCGGGGCGCCGGCGCTGATGCTTCTTGCGGTTGCGTTGTCGGTGTCATCCTACCCGTCGTTTTTTTCGGTGGCGGGTGTACCGGCGCTGGGCTGGGTATCCTTTGTGCCGCTGTTTGTTCTGATTCGTCACGAGGTGTTCCACCGCCGTCCGGGGCGGGCGATCTGGTACGGCGTTCTGTACGGAGTGCTGTTTACCCTGGTGGGCAACTACTGGCTCGGCACGTTCAATCTGATCAGTCTGCAGGCGGTGGGCGTGATATTTCTCGGGTTCTACCTGCTGTATATGCCGGTCCCGGTGGTGGTACTGCACCTCCTGGAAACGTTTCGTCGTCGCGCACCGGATTCAGCGCTCTCATGGACGGTGCGCGGCGCTCTCGCGTTGGCGCTTCCTCTTTCGTGGACGGCGTTTGAACTTGCCCGCAGCTCCGGCTTTCTCGGCTACCCCTGGCTTCTTGCGGCTCATAGTCAGTACCAGGTGCCGGCGATGATCCAGACAGCCCGGATCGGTGGGGTCTGGATGGTGAGTTTTGTGGTGCTTGTGGTCAACGCGTTGTTTGCGGAGGCGCTTCTGGTTGCGGTGCGTTCCGGCGCGGCGCCCCGCCGGGGTATCGCGTTCCACCGACACTCTGCGTCCCCCCGCAGCGCGACCCCGTGGATCCTGGCCGCGGCACTGGTGTTCGGGGCCAACGCGCTGTTTGGGACCATCACGCTGAACCGGGAAACCGGCGGCAGTGCCGAACGGAATACCCGGACCGCCCGGATCGCGCTTATTCAACAGAACAGCGATCCGCGCAAGCACGATTATCGTCGCACCCTCGGTTCTCTCACGCGGCTCACCGACGAGGCTCTTGAGGCAAATCCGGACCTGGTGGTGTGGTCGGAAACCGCGTTTGTTCCCAACATCCGGCGCTGGTCACAGGAAGATCCGGATCGTTACTATCTGGCGGGGCTGGTCCGGAATTTTCTCTCCTACCTGGAAACGGTGGATACCTGGCTCCTGACCGGAAACGACGACTACCGTCGGAACCTTGATGAAGATGGAAACGAGGTGTCCCGGGACAGTTATAACGCGGCGGTGTTGTTTTCCGCCGATAACCGGCGCCAGGATACGTACCACAAAGTGAAACTGGTCCCGTTCACGGAGCATTTTCCGTATCAGAAGCAGTTACCGTGGGTGTACGACCTGCTGATGAGCGTGGATATCACCTTCTGGACACCCGGTACTGAGTACACGGTCTTTCACCATCCAAAGTTCGACTTCGCCACACCGATCTGCTTTGAGGACGTGTTTCCCGGGGTGGTGCGCCGATTTGCCCGGGAGGGAATGGAGGTCATCGTCAACATCACCAATGATTACTGGTCGTTGCAGGAGCAGGCGGCGCAGCAGCACATGGCCGCCGCCCTCTTTCGGACCGTTGAACTGGGTATGCCGATGGTCCGCTCCACAGCAAGCGGGGTTACCAGCCACATCGACGCTCACGGGCGCCTGGTGGCTGCGGTCACGCAGTATTCGGAGCAGTTTCTTGTCGCCGATGTGACGATTCCGCCGGAAACTGAACCGAAAACGCTGTACTTTCGGTGGGGCGACTGGTTTCCGCCGGTGGCATTGGGAACACTTGCGGTGTTGCTCATCGCGAGTTATATCAGCAGTGGCGGGGCGCGTCGGCGCCGCCACGACATACCAGAAACGGAGAAAAAATGAGTAGTGAAAATCGCAGCACCGGCGCCTCGGACCGCGTCGCCACGGACCCCGCCGCCCCGAATCCACGACCAACACCGTTCCGGATCGCAATTGTCAGCGGTAAGCTGGGCGGTGTCGACGGGGTGTCTCTGGAGGTGGACAAGTGGATTGCGGTGCTGACCGAACTGGGACACGAAGTGTTCACTATCGCCGGAATGTACCCGCAACCGCTCAGCGTGGTCCCGGAAGAGCGGCAGTTCACGATCCCCGATTTTCGATTTGACAGCGACTTTCAGCGCCAGGTTGAAACACAGGTTTTTCCCCACATGCACACGCATCCGTACCATCCGGGCAGTCTTGAACTCCGCCAGCTGGTGGAACAGATAGAGACGCGGGGGCGTGAGTTGGGCGGAAGGCTCCACGAGATTGTCAAGGAACACGGGATCGATGTGGTGATCGGCCAGAACACCAACGCGATGCCGATGACGATCCTCGGCGGCGTGGCGGTCTACTATATCGCCACGACACAGCGGGTCGCGACGATTCTGCACCACCACGATTTCTGGTGGGAACGGAGCCGTTTTTCAAACAGTCGCATCGAAACGCTTCTCACGCGCATTATGCCGCCGGTGGATCTGGGTATCGAACACGTTGTGATCTCATCCTACGCGGCGCATATCCTGTCCTCGCTGAAACGAGTCAGTCCGGTTATCGTGCCGAACTGCGAGGATTTCGAATATCCCGTGGGCCTCGACGAGTACAACCGAACGTTTCGCGAGGACTTCGGCTTCACTTCCGACGATATTCTCGTCGTCCAGCCCACCCGTATCGTCCCGCGGAAGCGGATTGAAGACTCGGTGACGCTGGTAGGGCGCCTTGCCGAGCGGTTTCCCGCCCTCGCGCCGCGATTACAGTACATTATCTCTCTCTATCAGGGGGATGAGCCGGACGAGGATTACATCGAACTGATACGGCGGCGCGCCGCCGAGTGGAACGTTCGGCTGCATATCATCAGCGACCGGGTTCGCAGCACCCGCGGTTCCGACGCGGCGGGACAGCGGCTTTACACAAACCGGGATGTTCTGGCAAACGCCGACATCGTTACGTACCTTCCGATCTGGGAGGGGTTCGGCAATGCCCTGCTTGAGGCGATCGCCGCAAAGGTTCCGGTAATCACCACCACATATCTTGTGTACAAGACGGATATCATGACCTCGGGACTCCGGAACATCGAAGTGCGTGACCGCTACGACGCGGAGGGGCACCTGATTATCGAGGATGATGTGCTCGACCGCATCCATACGGTGCTCCATGATCCGGATCTTCGACAGGAGATAGTGGATCACAACTTTACGATCGGCGCACAGGAGTTCAGCATGAAGCGGCTACGACGCCATCTCGAACATCTGTTGGAGGAGTACGGAGACGAGATCCGTGCGTCACGGAAACGCCTGGGCAAGGCGCGGACGCGATACTCGGTGTAACCCCCCGACTTACCGTTTCCGGGACCGTTTCTTTCGGGCGTTCCGCTTTGGAGGTGGTGGAGGTGTCGGCGCCTCGAACGTCTCCACCTGCGGCCTTTTTCCAATATACAGGCGGATCGCAACGAGGACGATGATACCGGCGACCGCCATGATCAGGCTGAGGACCTGTCCGGTTGTGATGTTCCAGGGGGACATGAGCAACCAGCGCGGGTTGTTGGCCGGTCCCCACTGGATGACGAAGTCGAGCCCCGGGTCGGGCTGACGAAAATACTCCGCAATGAACCGGGCGATCGAATATCCAACCAGAAACACGCCGACCATGAACCCGCGAAACGGCTTCCGGGTGCGAAAGACAAACCACATGATCGCCCACAGGAGCACCCCTTCCAGAAACGCCTCGTACAACTGTGAGGGGTGACGCGGCAGGTTAACCATCGCCTGGCCGGTTATGTCTATTCCCACCGAATCGGCGATCTCCCGGACCGCCGGATGACTTGTCGGCACCCGTTCGGCGTTGGGAAAGAGAACGCCCCAGGATGAATCGGTGATCCGACCGTACAGCTCGCCGTTGATGAAGTTCCCGATCCGGCCAAAGGTATAACCCAGCGGGACCGAGGTAACGATCACATCCGCCAGCTCCGGAATGTTGAACTTGCGTACGCGCGCATAGATCACACCGGCAATGACCGCGCCAACCAGTCCGCCGTGAAAACTCATACCCTGGAGACCGGTGAAGTTCATCTCGGAGTCAAACGGCCAGAAGATCAGCCACGGCTTTCCCAGATACCGCCCGCTGGTGTCGTAGATCGTTGTGGCAAAGATGCGCGACCCGATCAGTAAACCGATAATCATCCAGAAAAACAGGTTGACCACATCGTCGTTGGTCATTTTGCCGTGAAGCGGGTTGCTCCGTTCTTTGAGCTGAACCTTGGTCAACAAATACGCAATCGCAAACGCGACGAGGTACATCATTCCGTACCATCTCAGCGGGAGCCCGGGAATGATCACCGGTGACAGCCAGGCTGGATACTCGATATATAGTGGCATTGTTACTCTTCGCTCCCGTTTTTCAGATCGTTTACGTCGATATTTCCCGTCTCGGAGTTGAACTCTACCGCAATCGCCTTGCGTGGTCGAGTGATCTCGTAGGTACGTCCGTGGCTTTCAAAGACGGTGCCGGCGTGGACCTCCCCGGTTACGACGACTTTGCTCGGGAAATGCTGTTCAAACCGTTCCCGCAGGGTGAACAAGCGCAGGCCGCGCTTTTCCATCAATTTCAACAGCTGCACCTTTTCTTTGCGAAATCGCTGCAGGTCGTCGGAGCTGGAGCCCTCTTTTTCGAGTTTGCGCATCGAAAGGTCCACCTCGGTGATCCGGCGCTTCACTTTTTCGATCTCTTTTTCCTCTTTTTCGATGAGATCCGCAATCAGATAGTCCTGCCCGAAGGACACGTGCGTTTTCGCACCGCGGGGAGTTCCCACCGACAGAACTTCCAGGCCGTTTCTCGCGCGAATCTGCCCTCCGACGATGCGTCCCTTGTCACCCTGAAAACTGATCCTGCCGTTACATTTGATCCGGGAGCGTACGATCGATGATTTGAGCGTCACATCACCCACCGACAGCAACGTGGCAAGTTCAACAAAGGAGCTCATAATGTTGCGTTTACTCCGCAAGACCGCTTTTCCGGCGCCTTTCACACCCTGTTGAATAAAGATATCACCGTCGGAGGATATGAGTGCCGCTTCGACGCCGCCGGCGATCTTGACGTCACCCCCGGAAACGACGTAAAAGCCGGAGCGTACCGAGCCGCCGATCGTGACCGAACCGGGAAACTTGATGTTTCCCACTTTCATGTCCACATCACCTTTGATGATATGTGCCGTCTGTACGGATACCCTGTTCTGGGCGTAGACCACCTCCCCGTTGGTGGTTGCGGTGATAACAACACTGCCGTCGTCTCGTTCCTCACGGCTGACGTTTTCGCCGAGCTCGAGTTCGTTTCCGCTGTCGGCTTTGGCGGAAATGGCACGCCCGGTTACGTCTTTGCCGTCGATCGCCTCCTGTTGAGAGGGCAGGATGCGACAGATCTCCTGTCCCTCATCGACGTTGACGATCGCGTTGCGCGTCCGGTAATCCGCGGAGCCGTCTTTCCGGATACGCACACCAGTGCCGCCGTCAAGATCGACGAGAAACTCCAGCTGGTTCTCGCTTTGATCCACCGATGCGGTTCCCTCGGCGACGGCGATTCCGGATACCTCCGTTCCCGCTTTGGCGGCTTCCATTGCAGTGGCGATACTGTCATCGAGAATTCCATAGACGACGCCCGCCCGTTCAAGCGCGGTATCAACGGTCTCCCGGCTCAGGCGTGTTCCCGTACCGGCGCCTTCAGAGAGCGAGAGAAGCGCCTGCATCCGGTCATCACTGAGTTCCACCGCGATGGTGGCGTCGCGATGCGGCCGCACGCGCAGGTGGATGACACCGTCGATTTCGCCGTAGTCCAGGATGCCGGCGATCGCGGTGGCGATAATCGTCTCTTTCTCGACGAGGTTCTCGTGGACCTCGATCGCCGGAGCGGATGCGGGCTCCGCCGGAATTGGCGCCCCGTATACGTCCCGTCCCGGTTCCCCCGGCGCGGCAGGATCGATCGTGCATATCAGCTGCTCCGCCTCGACCGGGGCCGTTTTTGTGATCGCCCCCGCGGGAAACACCGTGAACGACTCGTAGTCGTCAAGTCCTTCAAGAGCGGCGATCGCGTTTCTTGTCTTCTCGCCGCCGGCAAACTGCGCGGCAAACTCGACGGTGCGTTCCGGTCCTGCGGTGGATGGTGTTCCCTCACACAGGACATAACTGGTCATGTCAAAATCGGGGCCCTCAAAAAAGGTGGTAATGTCGCTGCTGATCTGTTTGAAGTTCAACCCGGCCAGTTTGCTGCCTTTGATCGCTGCGCCAACCTCCTTGAGGCTGAGGTGTTTTCCGCGCCCCTTTCCTTTATGGATATTCAGGTAGGCGGCCAGTTTGTCCTCGGCGACGACAATATCAAACGATGCATCCCGACTCAGCGTTATCGGCAGGCGAGCGTGTTCGCCGGTCTCGATCTGTCCGCGGATGAGCACGTACAGCTCGTCGGGGGTGTTCAGCGACTCGTCCGGGTAGGGCAGTCCCACCGCCGCCGCCCTGACCGCGGCGGCGGCGGGAACGGGCGCCCCGGGATGGCCGGGTGTGAGATTGAGATAGCAGGTTGCCTGGTCGCGGCTCAGCTCCACCTCCCAGTTGTGAGGTTCAAAGGGGACGATATCCGCCCAGTTGCGCCCGATTCGCAAAAACCCGGAGACCGATGCGGCAAGCTTGTCTCCCGAGCGTTGGATGTTGGGTCCTTCGTAAAATCCGGCATCCGCCAGCTGGCGAATCGGTATCGTTCTGCCGAAGATATCTTTGCCGGGAATTCCGTTCTCCCGGGAAGTGAAATCTCCGAGTACCCGGTTGGTCTCCACGTAGTAGCTGCGAAGGACTGTCGGGTCTATGTAGACGCGTTCTTTGCGCGTGACCGTTTCCGTGACGGTGACCGTTTCCGTTTTCGGCGCACCAAAAGAAAGTTTGCCCTTTTTTTCGACCTCTTTTTGCCGTTTTACCTTTTCCCGGACCTCTTTTTGAATTTCCGGGGCCGGTTCGTCGGCGAGAATCGCCGCTTTTGCGTTG
>JAQIBO010000262.1 GCA_027859055.1 Spirochaeta sp. | reverse complement strand
CCTGGATGAACTCAACGCGCGGCTTAAGCCCGCCTGGGAATGGGTGAAGGGCCATGCCGGTGATGATCATAACGAGGCGTGCGACCGGATGGTGCAAGAGGTGATCCGGACTCATCGGTAAAGAGCCGGCAAAAAACCGCCTCCGTGAAGCATCGCAGTGATCCACTCCGTGTGTGTAACGGAGGGTATTATGGTTTACGGTTTTTCACCGGTTGGTGTCATGGGGCATCTTGTTCGTGTCGAGGTTGATATCCGTCGTGGTCTGCCCGGTACCGATATCGTGGGGCTTCCCAGCAGCGAGGTCAAAGAGGCGCGTGAGCGGGTGCGGGTGGCGATTCGAAACTCAGGGTACACGTACCCTACCGACCGCATCCTGATCAACTTGTCGCCGGCGGAAATCCCGAAGGTCGGGGCAGGGTTTGATCTGCCGATGGCGCTGGCGATTCTCTCCGCGAGTGGGCAGATTACCGTACCGGACACGATGATAGCGGTGGGGGAGCTTTCGATTCGTGGAGACGCGATTCCCGTCCGTGGAACGCTGTCAGCGGTTCTCGCTGCCCAGGAGCATTCGATCAGCCCGGTTGTTGTCCCGGTGCGGGCGGTACGATACCTCCGGGGAATTCGCGTTGAGACCGCGGCAATTTTCACCGTGGGTGACCTGCGCCGACTTCGCACCGCCGGGTTCATTCCGGTGCGGAAGATTCCCCCGCGAAAAGACGCGCCATCCGATTTTTTGAACTTCGATGAGATGCGGGGTCAGCTTGGAATGAAATGGGCTGCGGCGATCAGCGCGGCGGGATGTCATAACCTGTTGTATATGGGACCACCCGGGAGTGGCAAGACGATGGCGGCCCGCCGGATCGGATCGCTCTTGCCTGACCTGTCCGACGCTGAAACGCAGGAGGTGGCGCGGATCTATTCGATGCGCGGTATCGTCGGTAATCATCCCGGTGTGCGGCCGCCTGTTCGGCTTCCCCATCACAGCGCGACGATGGAAGGGATGCTCGGTGGTGGCCGGAGTAATCTGCCGGGAGAGGTGAGTCTGGCGCATCACGGGGTTCTGGTACTTGACGAGGCAACGGAGTTCCGGCCGCAGGTGATGCAGGCGCTCCGCGAACCGGTGGAGGCGGGGCGCATCACGATAAGCCGGGCCGGCCGAACGGAAGATTTCCCCTCTTCGTTCCAACTGGTATTGACCAGCAATCTGTGCCCATGCGGAAAACTCGGTCAACCCGGAGAGACGTGCATGTGCAGCACTCAGGAGATGGCGCGGTACTGGCGGCGACTGGGAGCAGCGCTGTTGGATCGGGTCGATATCCGGCTACGCAGTTATTACAACGAAGGTAAAGAAAGCGGAAGCCGGCGCGACGATTTCGGACAGCCGTCGGCGGTACGAAACATGACTCATGCGGAGCTCGTTCAGCACGTCTCTGCTGCGGTTGAACGCCAGAAACGTCGCTCCGGGGGAGCGACGGGGTTTCGGAACGGACAGGTCCCTCCCGGTGCCGTTGAACGGTGTCTGCCGCTGTCGCGTGGGATGGAAGCACTGCTGCGCCGCCGGATGCAACAGCTGCACCTGTCGGACCGGGCCGCCGCCGGCGTGCGGGGCGTCGCTCGGACAGTCGCGGATCTTCACGATCGCTCCGACGTGAAAGCTGGAGACGTCCTGGAGGCTGTTCAACTCCGTGCGTTTGGGCTTGAGAGCTTGGCATAAGGGCGGGCGCATCCGTATACTTCCCGCATGCGCCCGTTTCGTCCCGCCACGGTACTCCTCTTGCTCCTCATCGCGTTGGGTATCGGGTGGTACGTCGGTCGTTCCGGCGACGGGCAAGGGGGTGCGCGCCAGGTGCGCGGGAACAGCGAAGAGCAGGTCGGTGTGACGCAGGCGCTTCCGGCGCGGGAAACCGAACCGCGACCGGTTCGACTGACCGCCAATGAGCAGGACACGATCGCGGTATACGAGAGTCGCAACACCGCGGTCGTCAATATCAACACCGAGACGGTAGCGTATAACTGGTTCCTTGAGCCGGTTCCGCGGGAAGGCAGCACCGGATCCGGTTCCATTATTGACGATCGGGGATACGTCCTCACCAATTATCACGTTGTCGAAAACGCGAATCGCGTCTTCGTCACCCTTGCAGACGGAGAACGTCTTGAAGGGGAGGTGATCGGGAGGGATCCGGAGAACGACCTTGCGGTGATCAAATTCGATCCCGGCGGCAGGCGCCTCGATACGATCCCGATGGGGGACTCCGACGAATTGCGGGTCGGGCAGAACGTCCTGGCGATCGGTAATCCCTTCGGGCTTGACCGGACCCTGACTACAGGAATTGTCAGCGGCCTCGGGCGGCCGCTGCGGGCCGGAAATGACCTGGTGATCCGCGATATGATTCAGACCGACGCCTCGATCAATCCCGGGAATTCCGGGGGACCGCTGCTCAATTCCCGAGGGGATATGATCGGCATCAACACGATGATCTTTTCGCCTACCGGCGGATCCGTGGGAATCGGGTTTGCCGTTCCGGTGAACACCGCCCGTCGGGTCGTCCCGGACCTGCTGGAATACGGAGTTGTCCGGCGTGGGTGGCTGGATATCGTACCGCGACAACTGTTCCCGCAGTTGGTCCAGTACGCAGGACTGCCGGTTGAGAGCGGGCTCCTGGTCAGTGAAACGGTTGACGGCGGCAACGCGGAAGCGGCGGGCCTGCGCGGGGGCTCCCGGAGCGAGGCGGTCCGGTACGGACGGACGGTTATCTATCTCGGGGGGGATATCATCACGGCGATTGACGGCATGCCCGTGGCATCCCTTGCCAACATGTACGAGGCGCTTGAGGACAATCGGCCGGGAGAGACGGTGCGGGTGGAGTTCATACGGGGCCGCCGACGGATGGAAACCGATGTCGTACTCAGTGAACGCCCCGACAGATTTCAGTGGGACTGATCACGGAGATTGAAAGGAGATGCATGCCACGATTTCATGTAGCGTCTGAGTATGAACCGGCCGGCGACCAGGGACAGGCGATAGCCGCGCTCAGCGCTGGAATTTTACAGGGTGATCGGTTCCAGACGCTGAAAGGGGTAACCGGATCCGGGAAGACCTACTCAATGGCAAAAGTTATTGAGGAGGTCCAGCTTCCAACCCTTGTGGTCAGCCACAACAAGACGCTTGCCGCCCAGCTGTACCGCGAATTTCAGGAGTTCTTTCCGGACAACACGGTAGAGTATTTTGTCTCCTACTATGACTACTATCAGCCCGAAGCGTACGTTGCGTCCCGGGATCTCTACATCGAAAAAGACGCTTCCATCAACGACGAGATCGATCGGCTTCGCCTGAAGGCGACCACCAATCTGCTGGAACGCCCGGATGTGATCGTCGTGGCGACGGTCAGTTGCATTTACGGCCTTGGCAGTCCCCGGGACTATCGGGAGATGCGGATTCGGATCGATCGTGGCAGCGAGCTGGACCTGACAGGGATACGGCGCAAACTGGTGGAATTACAGTACGACCGAAACGATGCGATCCTGCAACGCGGCTCCTTTCGACACAAAGGCGACGTGCTGGAAATCTTCCCGGCGTATCTCGAAGAGGCGTACCGGATTCGGCTGGACTGGGAAGAGGTCAACAAAATAGAAACGATCAATCCGCTGACCGGAAACGCCGTGGATGAACTGGAAACGCTGTTTGTCTATCCGGCAAAGCACTTCGTCATGCCCGAAGACCAGATGCGCGGCGCACTGTCTCTGATTCGGACCGAACTGGACGAACGCTACGAGGAACTGGTTGCAGATAATAAGCTTGTTGAGGCGCAGCGGCTCAAAAGCCGGACAGAGTACGACCTCGAGATGATGGAGGAGATGGGGTACTGTCCCGGGATCGAGAACTACTCCCGCCACTTGAGCGGCCGTTCCGCCGGTGAGCGCCCGGCAACCCTGATCGATTACTTTCCCGAACGGTACCTGACCCTGATCGACGAGTCTCACGTTACCGTGCCCCAGATTCGCGGGATGTACGCCGGTGATCGTTCGCGAAAAGAATCGCTGGTGAACTACGGATTCCGCCTGCCCTCCGCGTTGGACAATCGACCGCTTGTTTTTGAGGAGTTTGACGCGCTGATCGATCGCTGCATTTACGTCAGCGCTACCCCGAAAGAAGAGGAGCAGGCCAAGTCTGCCCGCATTGTGGAACAGGTGATTCGCCCGACGGGATTGCTGGACCCGGAGATCTCCGTGCGACCAACAACGGGGCAGATCGAGGATCTTCATGCGGAAATCCTGAAACGGGTCGCCGCGAAAGAGCGCGTTCTCGTCACCACCCTGACAAAAAAGATGTCCGAGGACCTGACCGACTATCTGGCAAATCTGGGAGTCAAAGTGCGGTATCTTCATTCCGAGATCGAAACGATTGAACGGGTGGAGATTCTGACCGATCTCCGTGCCGGCAACTTCGATGTGCTTATCGGTATAAACCTGCTCCGGGAAGGACTGGACCTCCCCGAGGTCAGCCTTGTAGCGATTCTTGACGCCGACAAGATCGGGTTTCTGCGCTCGTCCACCTCTTTGATCCAGACGATCGGACGAGCCGCCCGAAACGAGCACGGAATGGTTATCATGTATGCGGATAAACGTTCCGAGGCGATGAAAACCGCGATGGACGAAACCAATCGCCGGCGCGAGATCCAGCGGGCGTACAACGAACAACACGGGATAACGCCCCAGTCGATCCGTAAAAACGTGTACGATATTCTCCAACGGGAAAAAGAGGAAAAACGAACCGATGAAGAACAGCAGCTGGAGATACTCAAGAAGAGTTATAACGTTCTTGTTCCGACGGAACGGAAGAAACTGATCAAGCTCCTGGAGCGGGAGATGCTGGAGCACGCCAAAAATCTGGAGTTCGAGCAGGCCGCCGTTGTTCGCGACGAGCTCGAAAAGTTGAGGGCGATGTGAACCGCACGCACGTTCTGTGGCGCCGCATCGCCGTTGCAGTGATCGTCGTGAGCGGTGCAAGCGCGTGTTCTTCCGGGGATGAGGAGATCCGTCTGCCGGAGACGCCGGTGCTGTCCGGACGGGAACGGGTGGTCCTCGCTGTGGAACGGTACGTTCGTGTTTATGAACGGCCGGAACGGGATGCCCGGATCATATCCCACGTGCGGCGCGGAGATGTGCTTCCGGTGGAGACGCGCACCCCCGATGGATCGTGGATTGAAGTGCGGCAACACGACGTTCAGGGGTGGCTGGAACGCGATTTCGTCCGCTCGTTTTCGTCCCGCGAACAGGCGCTCAACGCACGCCAGTTGCTGGAACCCTGAGATGATTGACGCGGACACGTTCTCTGCAGTGGTGCCATGGGTACTGCCACCGCTTCTCGGAGCCGGCATCGGCTACCTGACAAATTCGTTGGCGATCCGAATGCTGTTTCGGCCGCTGAGTCGGGTGAAAGTGTTCGGCGTTCCCCTCCCGTTCACACCGGGAGTCATTCCGCGGCAACGACGTGAACTTGCCGAGAGTATCGGCACGATGGTTTCCCGCGACCTGCTTACTCCGGAGGTGTTCACCGAGCGCTTTCGGACGCCGGGGTTTCGACGTGGTATTCGCCGGGGGCTGTACCGGATTCTTGACGAGATCGCCCTGTCTTCTGTTGCGACGGTACGAGGTTTCGTCGAGCCGGAACGAGTGGTAGCGGCGGTCGGCGATCAGCTTATACGACACGTATGCGGAAATGATGAAACGGTTGACCGGCTCTCCCGCGCGGTAGCCACAGCAGTTGTCACCGGTCACGACGAGGTGGCAACGGTGGTTCAGGAGGCGATCGACGAGATACGGCCGTTTGCGGCAGTGGATCGCGAAACGGCGGAACGTGTCGTTACGGCGCTGTGGCCGGAGATCCGCCGCAGTGTGGAAGAACTCCTGCGGGAAGAACAGACGCGCCGCAAATTCGAAGAGATCGTCCGGCGGGTCCTGGCGTATACGCTTGACCAGCTCACCGGGTTGCAGCGCCTGGTCGTGAGTGCCGGCCAGTACGACCGACAGATCCTCGCCCGCGTGCCGTCGATCGTCTCTCGTGCGACCGCCGAGATCGGCGCTGTGCTGGCGAACCCGGAGACACGCATCGCTGTCGTCGACCGCGTCGATGACTGGTTGCGGGGTCACCGCGATGCGTCGATCGCGATGACCGTACCGCACGACGCGCGTGACGCGCTTGGTGACGTGCTTCGCCACGCCTTGTCGGATCCGACGGTAGTTGAAGCGCACATTCGACCGGTGGTGGCCTCACTTGTTGATGGGCCGGCATGCCGGAAGATGTTTGCACGCGTGGAGGAAATGGCGAAGCAATGGCTGATGGAACACGAAAACCTGCCCTTTGGCGCTCTGTTCCCCCCGCTTGCCCGGGGCAAAGCGTTTGTTGCCTACCGGTTCGCCGGCCACGTCACAACGATCCTCAGCGACCTGACGCCCCGTCTGCTGGTGCATCTCGATATACAAAACGTTGTTGTCGAGCGAATCGATAAGCTTGAGATTGACCGCGTCGAGGAACTGCTTCTGGGGATTATCCGGCGGCACCTCCGGTGGATCAACGTGTTCGGAGCGATCCTCGGTGCGCTGATCGGAGCAAGTCAGCTGGTATTACGCGTTCTCGGCGTTTGAACCGTTCCCGGTGCTTCCCGCCTGGGGTATTGTGATCGTAAAAGTACTGCGCGAGCCGGGAATCGAGGTCAGTTCCACCGTTCCGTCATGGGCGCGGGCGATGTGCTTCACGATCGCCAGCCCCAGACCGGTGCCCCCGAGAGAGCGGCTTCGCGCCTTGTCGGTGCGGTAGAAACGCTCAAACACGCGCGCCTGGTCGGGGAGTTCTATGCCCGGTCCGTTGTCACTGACGGCGAATACCAGCGCGTCTCCGCGATGCTCGAAGTGCAGCGTCACCTCCGACTGGGCGGGGCAGTATTTTATCGCGTTGTCCACGAGATTCGTGAGAGCCTGCTCCATGAGTCTTTCGTTGACGTCCACAACCGTGGGTCCACGATACGTGTCACGGATGGATATTTTGTGTTCATCGGCGGCGCTTTGAACCGTTTGGCGCACCATCGCAACGATTTCCTCGGCGCGACAAGGCCCCTTTTCAATCGCGTTGCGGTGTTGTTCCAATCGCGAGAGCTGCAGAAGGTCTTCGATGATCGCGTTGAGACGGTGCGCCTGGGCGGAGACGATTCCGAGAAATCGCTGAATCTCGGCGGGGTCCTCTATTTCGCCGTCGGCAAGCGTTTCGACAAATCCAAGAATCGAGGTGATCGGCGTCTTCAGCTCGTGAGAAACGTTGGCCACAAAATCGCGCCGTACGTTTTCGAGCTCTTTGAGGCGGGTAATATCGTTCAACACCAGAAGTATCGCCGCCTCCCGGTCCGGAACCGGTTGTCCCGGTTTTACGATCCCGATGTGGAGCGTCGTGCCATGAACCTGCATGTACCGGGGCGGGTTTGTATACAGGACGATACTCGTCTCCTGCGTCGTATTCTGCTCCAGGGTGTGGCGGACAAATTCGTGTAACTCGCTGTTCCGAAACACTTCAAGAAGCGTTGGGGGGCCATCGGGGGACCGGTTCGCGGGTGGAACCTCAAAAATGCGGCGCGCTGCCGTGTTGATTGAGCGTATTCGGAACTGGCGATCTACAAGGATAACACCTTCCACCATATTGCCGAGAATCGCCTCGAGCTGGGTTTGCTGGCTTTCGATCGCGGCGATCCGCTGTTGCAGACTGGCCGCCATGGCGGTCATTCCCTGCGCAAGGAGTCGCACCTCCCGCGGCGCGTCCGCAGAGGGACGTCGGGAGAGATCTCCGGCGGCAAACTCGGTTGTCGCAACATGCATGTGTCTCAAATGGGTGGCGGTTGCCGCGAGGGTCCGGTATATCGAGACCCACAGGACGACGGTTGCCAGGAGAATCAAACCGGCGTAGACCGGAACGAGGTAGCCCGGCGGAACGATGAGGCCCAGCGGTATGGCACCGCATACGATCAGTACGGGAGCGACAGCCCGGGAAAGAACGAGACGGACAAGCGTCGGCGAGGTATCGCGGGCGGTGTGCACCATTGCACTACAGCGCCTTGAGACGATAACCCACGCCGCGCACCGTCTCGACCACGCGCCCGTAGTCATGTCCGAGTTTCTTGCGAAGGCCGAGAATCTGGACATCGACTGAACGCTCGGTGACGGGGTAATCCTTGCCACGGACGGCGTCGATTATCTTGGGGCGCGAGAACACCCACCCCGGGTTGTACATCAGAAATTCGAGGATCGCGAACTCCGTTGCGGAAAGGGTGGCCTCCGTATCGCCGCAGAAGACCTTGTACCGCGTGAGATCCATGCGGATACCGTGGGCGCTGAGCTGTTCAACCTGGGTGGGGCGCTCGGGCTCGCGCGCTTTTCTCAACGCTGTCCGCAGCCTGGCAATCAGCACCTTCGGACTGAACGGCTTCGTTACGTAGTCATCCGCGCCCGTTCCAAGGCCCGCGACGATGTCGCTCTCTTCCGATTTTGCGGTCAACATGATGACCGGAATTGACCGGGTCGTCTCATCGCTTTTCAACGTCTGACAGACCTGGGTTCCGTCGATGCCGGGGAGCATCAGATCAAGGATGATCGCGTCCGGTTGCAGATCTTCCGCGGCTTTCAACGCGTCCTCACCGGTGCCTACAGTGTGAACCGCAAAACCGTCCTTCTTGAGATTGTACCGAATCAGTTCCTGTATATCGACTTCATCGTCTACGACAAGGATCATTTCACGGTTCATGGCGTTCTCAAATTTTGTTGAGTTCCTGATGCTCGCCGCTCTTCGCGTAGACGATCCATTCACACATATTTGTCACGTGGTCACCGAGACGCTCGAGGAAGCGGTTCAGGAAGATCAGCGCGGTGCCTTCCTCGGCGCGATCCGGGTACGTTTTGATGATCCCGATCAGCTCCTTGTACAGCGCCCGGTGCATAATGTCGATCTCATCATCCCGACGGGCGACCATTTTGGCGGATTCCGCGTCGTGGTTGACGTAGGCGGTGATCGAGTCGTGGACCATTCCGATGCCCATCTCGGTCATCTCGCGAAAACGGGGAATTGTGTCCCGGAACGTTTCGTTTGTCAGTTCGTCGATAACCCGGACAAGGTGGCGAGCGTGGTCACCGATTCGCTCCAGATCCGAGGCGATTTTCATCGCAACGAGTATCTCCCGCAGATCCGTTGCGACCGGTTGTTCCGTCGCTATCAACTCGGTACACCGTTTGTCTAACTCGAACTGCAGCGTGTCTATCGCGTCATCGTTCTTTTTGACACTTTCGGCCAGCGTCCTGTCGTCGTTGGTCACCGCCGTGAGCGCCTTTTGGAGCGCTTCCTCAACCAGGGTGCCCATTCTGAGCACATCCTGGTACATGTTGTGCAGTTGTTCCTGAAAATGTTGTCGTGATTGCATTCTGCTCTCCCTCCCGTTGTAGATCAGCCGAATCGCCCGGAGATATACGCCTCCGTACGCTCTTCTTTCGGATTGAAAAAGATATCTTTTGTGTCGCCGGCCTCGATAATCCAGCCGTTGAGGAAGAACGCGGTCTCATCGGAGACACGCCCCGCCTGCTGCATGTTGTGGGTGACGATAATAATAGTATACCGCTCTTTGAGTTCGGTTATGAGGTCTTCGATTTTTGCGGTGGAGATCGGGTCCAGAGCACTGGTGGGCTCGTCCATAAGGATGACATCGGGCTCTACCGCGATCGTCCGGGCGATACACAGGCGTTGCTGTTGCCCTCCCGAAAGGCCGAGGGCATTCTGTTTGAGTTTGTCTTTGACCTCATCCCAGAGGGCGCATTTCTTGAGACTGGTTTCCACCAGTTCGTCCATGTTTCCGTGGTACCCGTTGATCCGGGCGCCCCAGGCGATGTTCTCGTAAATGCTCTTGGGAAACGGGTTCGGCTTCTGAAAGACCATCCCGACGCGCCGCCGAATCTCGACGGGGTCGACGTTTTCTTCGTAGATGTTCTGCTCGTGAAAGAAAACATTGCCGTCCGCTTTTGTGTCGGGAATCAGGTCGTTCATTCGGTTCAGGCACCGCAGCAGGGTACTCTTTCCACAGCCGGACGGGCCGATCAGGGCGGAAACGTGGTGTTTTACGAAATCCAGATCAACCTCGAAAAGTGCCTGAAAATCACCGTAGAAAAAGTTAAGCTTTCGTGTCTGCATCGCCATCGCGGCGGTTTGAACTGTTGCATCAGCCATAACTATGAGACTCTCCTCTTTTTGGAAATCCGGTTGCGCATGATGATCGCCATCGCATTCAGCGTCAGCATCAGCACGAGCAGAACGATTATCGCCGCTGCGGCGATATTGCGGAATTCGGATTGGGGACGCGCCGACCACTGGTAGATCTGGATCGGCAGGGTTGTGAACTTCGAGAAAAAGGACGCCGGATCAACCGTGATAAACGTTGATGCGCCGACAACGACCAGGGGAGCGGTCTCTCCAATCGCCCGTGACACCGCCAGAATAGTTCCGGTCAGGATGCGGTCAAAGGAGGCGGGCAGAACGTGGTGCCACACGGTCTGCCACTTGGTTGCCCCAAGGCCGTAACTGGAGTCTCGCAGGCTGTTGGGGACCGCCTTGATCGCCTCGCGGGAGTTAATAATGATTATCGGAAGAATCAACAGCGCGAGGGTGAGGCCCGCCGACAGGATTGTGCGACCGTTGGCGGTGGTGGGGTCGGTGGCGCCAAAAATCGTCCCGCTGGTGAGCGGCTCCAACGCGCGCACAAACACCGCCAGACCCAGGAGTCCATAGATGATCGACGGAATGCCGGCGAGGTTGTACACGTTCACCTCGATAAGCCGATTGTACCACTTGTCACTCCGCGCGTATTCCTCAAGGTAGATCGCCGCAGCTACGCCGATCGGAAACGAGACGGCGATAACGATAACGATCATCCACAGGGAACCGAGAAACGCGGTTCGGATTCCGGCAAACTGAGGCCGCGGGTTTTGTGCTGACAAGAGAAACTGTGGATTCAGCCAACTGCGGAACTGGAGGGTGGTGCCGGGGTTTTCTGCGTGAACCGCGCGGATCATCTCCTGGTTGAACAGTGAGTCCCGCAGCGACCACGCCTCAATAATCGTCGGATTGACGATCCGCTCCTGGACCAGTACGGACAGCTCGATAACGCTGCGCTCTTCGAGGGGATCTTCAAAGTTGAATCGCCGAATCAGACCGCGGGAGAGGTTTTCTTCGAGAAGGGCGATCAGCTCGTCCTGGCTCAACTCTTCAAGATTCCCGCCTGCGATGAGCTCTTCCGGTGCCACCTCATTCTCTATGAGAACGAATCCAAAGACGCTGTTAAAGATGTTTAACAGCAACACCACCAGTGCAAGAATCGAAATCGTTGTGGCGATGTAAAAGAGAACATGCCATACCTTTCCGCTTCGTCGGCGACGGTCGATATTGCGGATAATCTCCTCATGGCGGTGGCTGATGTGTTCATCCTGATAGGTGCTCACTCGTATACCTCCCGGTATTTTTCCACGATACGGCGGCTGATAAAGTTGAGTGTCAGAGTGATCGTAAACAGGACCAGTCCAAGGGCAAAAATACTGTTGTAGTCGACGGAGTTGTAACTCACATCGCCACCGCTGATCCGCACGATGTATCCCGTCAACGTTTCCGCACCCTCAAACGGGTTCAACGTGAAGTTGGGCCCTGCGCCGGCGGCGAGGGCGACGATCATCGTCTCTCCCACCGCTCGGGAAAGGGCAACGATGAAACCGGCGGCAATTCCGGAGAACGCGGCGGGGACCACCACCTGAATTGACGCCTCCATCTTTGTCGCACCGAGGGCGTACGCGCCGGCGCGTAAGCTTTGCGGAACCGCACTCAGGGCATCTTCAGTCATCGACGACACCAGCGGCAGAATCAGGATACCCATGACGATACCCGCCGAGGCGGTGTTGTACACGTCCACGATATCGTTTCCGAAGATCTGCTGAAGCAGCGGGGTCATAAACGTCACGGCAAAATAGCCGTATACAACGGTCGGTATCCCGGCGAGCACCTCAAGAATCGGCTTCAGAACGCCGCGAACGCGCTCAGTGGCGTATTCACTCAGATAGATCGCCACCATCATGCCGAGGGGAAACGCCACAAGAATCGCGATGGTGCTGGTCATCAGCGTCGCACTCAGCAGTGGCCAGACGCCGAAGTGGCCGATCATCGGCTGCCACGTGGTAGAGGTGAAAAACTCCCAAAGCGTTACTTCGGGATCCCCGAAAAAGAGCCACGACTCTTTCACCAGCTCAACAACGATTCCCACGGTAATGAGAATCGATATGGCGGCGGTAAAAAACAAAAAACCGCGGATCGCGATCTCGTGGGGGCGCTTTTTCGGTGAAAAGTCTATTTCAGGCATGATCCCTCCCCGGTTCAAAAAATGCGGGAGAGGCGCGCCCCTCCCGCATATTGTTCAATGTTTAGGCGTGAGTACCGTGCCGGGAGCGGCTCAGTACATATCTCCCACCGCGTCAAGCCATTTCTGCTTGGCCGCGTCGATCGTCGCTTTCGGCGCTTTGAAGTACCCGACACCCAGCATGCCGTCGGTGGCGTTGTTAAGCACATAGGCGAGCCATGCGGCGACCTGCGGCTTTTCGCGCATGATCGTGGCGTCGCTGTACATAAACAGGGGGCGCGCCAGCGGGTAGGTCCCGTTGTCGACGTTGGCGGTGCTTGCCGTTACGCCTTCGATGTCAAGGATCTTGAGGTCGTCACCGGCTTCGTCATAGTAGGCGTAGCCGAAGAACCCGATTGCGTTGGGGCTGCCCTCGATACCCTGTACCAGGATGTTGTCGTCCTCGGAGAGCTGCGTGTTCTCGGCGGAAAGGATCGGCTCAGCGTCCTCGTCAAACACCGCTTCCACGAAGTAGTCAAACGTACCGGAGTCGGTACCGGGGATGAACCGCAGGATCGGTTCATCCGGCCAGCTCGGGTTGACGTCGCTCCATCGGTCGGCGGTCATCACCTCGGCGAGTTCTTCCAGGGATACGTTGCTTACCCAGTCGTTTTCCGGGTTGACCACAACGGCAAGGGCGTCTGTTCCGATCCGGAACTCGATCGGTTCGCGGCCGATTTCCCGCGCCTGCGCAATCTCGCTGTCCTTGATCGGGCGGCTTGCGTTGGACACGTCGCTCTCACCGGCGACAGTGAAACGTTCCAGTCCACCACCGGAGCCGATGCTGTCGATCGTAATGTTATAGCTGTATCCCTCATCCTGAAACTGGGCGGCAAGGTATTCCGCAGCGGGAAACACCGTGGAACTACCGGCGGTGATAACATCGCCCTGTACCTCAAGGGCGTTTACTACCGGGAAGTCACCCTCTTCAATCACCCAGCTCCATTCGCCACTCGGACCCATATCAGCGGTGGTATCGGCGGCATCATCCATTGCGGGCTCTTGCTGTCCACCTGCAAAGGCCAATCCGGCCACCAGCAACAAACTTACCAGAACAATAGCTTTCTTCATCACGTTTTCCTCCTTCGGAAAAGTTGAAATTGAATTACGCGTTGAGATAACGATTTCTATGTAAGGTTTGTATGAGGTTTATGTTAAAGTTTCGTTAGGATCTGCTTTTCAGTCGGAAGTCAGCCCGGCGGAGGCCTGTTCGGCGGCGAACCAGTCGTGCAGGGCGACGATTCGGTTGTAAAAACTGTCCCGGGCGCGGTCTTTCATTCCGAAGAGACCGGGGACTCGGACGCCGAGATTTCCGTAAAAGGTAACAACACCGTCCTCCGGCACCGGACGCACCACAAGAAACGTCCGGAGGTTCCCCGGGGTCACCAGGGGGACGATCTTGTAGACCATCGTCGTGGTGTTCACCATTGAAAGGAGAATTTCCGGGCCGTCGGCGCGGTATTCGATCCGCTGGACGTTTTTGCCAAACGATCCATCCTGTTGAAAGACGTGGATCGTATCGCGAGAGGGAATCGAACTGACGGTGGGATCGGGTATGCGCCGCTGGCTGTCGGGGTCGTCGATGGCGTAGCTCTCATGGTAGAACGTGCGCATCTCATCCCGGCTGGCGGAGTAGTATTCAAGCCCCTCCATCGTGCTGACGCGGCGCAGGATATTGTACAGCTGCAGCATTCCGGACTCGGTAAACACCTCGTCGGTGACCGCGATCGGTATGCTGATCTCGATCCCCACTTTGGGGTCAAGCTCGCGCAGCTCGGTGCGGATGAACTCGGTTACCGGTCCGGGTTCGGCCAGGCTGGTCTCCACCGTGTCGGTATAGAAGTTGGTCTCCCCGGCGGCGAGTGAGGGAGCTGCGTGTTCCTGAGCGGAGATCCCGATCAGACCGAATGAGGCGAAGAAAACGGTGATAATTGCGACGCGTAGGACCTGCATGGTACGGTAACCTATTACGCGAAGGACAAACTGACAACATGCGGCACGTAATTTTCACCGGCGGTGGCACCGGCGGTCATGTATATCCCGGTATCGCGGTCTGGCGCACGCTTCCCGAGCATCTCCAGCGCCGGACCGTCTGGGTCGGTTCCCGAAACGGCATGGAACGGGAAATTGTGGAACATGCGGGAATCCCGTTTTTCGGTGTTTCCAGCGGCAAACTGCGCCGCTATTTCGATCTCGAGAACGTTGTCGATCTCTTTCGCGTGATCGCCGGCGTATTTCAGGCGTTTCGACTGCTGGCCGCGTTGAACGCCGCTGTGGTGTTCTCCAAAGGCGGGTTTGTGGCGGTTCCTGTGGTATTGGCGGCGCGGCTCAAGCGCGTTCCCGTGATTATCCACGAGAGCGACGGGGACCCCGGCCTGGCGACGCGAATTACCGCCCGGTGGGCGGATCACATCTGCGTGGCGTATTCCGATATGGTGGAGCTGTTTCCCCGGCGACTGAGAGACCGCGTTGTTGTGACGGGAAACCCCGTGCGAAGCGCGTTTTTCGGGGCCGCGGCCGGGACGGGGGCGGGCCCCGGGGCCCCCCCCGCCACCGCAACGGGGGACGGAGCAGTGCACCGCGGAGCAGCGCACGGCGTCCTGCCCGCCCTGGGCCTGACGGAAACGACCGACCCGGTCATTCTTATCACCGGTGGGTCCCTTGGTGCGCAGCAACTTAATGAATGGGTCGCTGCTATCGTCGGGGAGCTGACCCGGGAGGCCGTCGTCATTCACCAGACCGGTGATCACGGTGCGCATATGATTCCGGAACTGACCGGGCAGGCGGTCCCGGGGCGCTATTTCGGCGCAGCTACCTTCACCGAATTGTTTCCGGCGGTCCTGCGGCGGGCCGATCTTGTTGTCGCCCGCGCCGGAGCGGGGACGATCTGGGAGATCGCAGTGACGGGCCGGCCGGCGCTCCTGGTGCCGCTGTCGACGGCGGCCTCCCGGGGCGACCAGATCAGAAACGCCCAACGGTACGGCGCCGCCGGGGCCGCCGAAGTGCTGGACCGGCCCGACGCCGACGCGGAGCTCTTTTTGCAGCGTGTCCGGCAGTTATTACACGACTCCGATCGGAGGGCTGAGATGGGCGCGGCGGCGCTCCGCTGGGCGGGACCGAACGGGGCTGAACGGTTGGCCGCTTTCATAGTGGCCCTGGCGACTGAGGACGAAGAGACGCAGTAGTGAGCTTCCGGCGGTTGCCGGCGGTCGGGGCACCGTTGTTTGAGCGGAGACGTTCCGTGTACACTTCAACGGGGAGGGGAAGATGGATATAAGTCTGTCCGGTCTGGACATCGTATTTCTCGTTGTTATCGTGTTTTTCACGCTACGCGTCGGGATCAAAGGGTTCGTGAAAGAGTTTATGTCGATGGCGGCACTGATCCTTGGTATCGCGGTGGCCGTGATTTTTTCCGGGCTCGTCGGCCAGTACATTCAACCCTACCTGGGAGTCGGTCCGTGGTCTCAGGTTGTTGCGTTTCTGGCGCTGTTCCTGATTACCTACGTCGTCGTAAAACTGTTTGAGAACGCGCTCTACCACATCGTGGAACGGATTAACCTCGAAAGTCTCGACCGCGCCCTCGGATTCTTTCTCGGTCTCGCCGAGGGCATATTGGTTGTCTTTATTCTGATTCTCCTGATCCAGTTGCAACCGTTATTCGAGGCCGGCGATATCCTTGCCGAAAGCGTATTTGCCCGGCTGCTGACACCGCTGCTGCCGTACGCGCAACGGATTATTACGATTAGAACCGGATGTTTGAGAATATTCTTGGCCTGGACCGGGTGTGTGATGACCTCCGCCGCGATATCACCGCCGGCCGTCTGCCCGGAGCTATCCTTCTCAGCGGACCGCGCTACGGAGCGAAGTCTTCCATCGCCCTTGAGGTTGCCCGGGTCGTCTCATGCCGCCAGGAGGGTGCCTGGGACTGCAGTTGTCACTCCTGCAGAATGCACCGCACCCTGCAGCACCCGGACACGGTACTGGTCGGTCCCCGCTATTTTTCTCTTGAGGTGCGCGCCGCCGGCGCCGCGTTTCTACAGGTTCTCCGTCCCGGTACGGCGTATCTGTTGATTCGCAGCGTGCGCAAGCTGACGCGCCGTTTTGACGTTGATCTATGGCCCGACGCGAAGTTGAAAAAGGCGCTGCCGATCGTCGAAGCGCTGGAGACGGCGCTGACGGAACTGGAAGAGACCGTTCTCCCGCAGTTTGCAGCGGGGTCCGGGAACGCGTCCGCTCCCGGCGCTGCCGTTGCGCGGCTGGTGAAAAAAATTGAGACCGATGTCCCCCGTCTGGAACAGCTCCTGCCGCACGACCCGGTCCCGGTTGATCTGGTTCGAACGATCTGGTCCTGGGCGCACCTCTCCTCGTCGCGGGGACAACGCGTCGTGATCCTGGAAGAGGCCCATACGCTGCAGGACGCCGCGCGCAACGCGATGCTCAAGCTCCTTGAGGAACCACCGGAAAACACCCTGTTCATCCTCACCTCGACTCGCCGGTCGGCGATCATCCCCACCGTTCGCTCCCGGGTCCGTGCCTACGAGGTGGGGGAGCGGCCGAAAGAGGTACAACGGGAGGTGCAGCGGCGAATTTTCCGGAGCGACGCCCCGGAAGACACCCTCCGCGACTTTTTCCGACAACAGAGTGCATCTGACGGCCTGGACTGGCAGGATCTGGGACGCCGGCTTGTCGACGCGCTGGCGACGCAACAGGCGACGCACCAGATCGAGCTGGAACTCCGGGATATGATCGGTGCCGTCTCGCCGCGCCACGGTGCGGAGTACTTTCTCGAGGCGCTGGAGGAGGAGATCGGATACCGGCTGCGACGCGCCGATGCCGCTCCGGACATTCCGCGGGAAACGCTCTTTCGGTGGGCGCCGATTATCCACCGGTACTGGGGGCGTATTGAGTCGCGAAATATGAATCCTGCAGCAGTTGTTTCCGCGCTTATCCTTGCTTTTCGGACCGCAATGGAACGACCTTAGAATACGATATGCGCGGATTTGTACGACGGGCTCTTGAAAAACTCTCCAAACTCGACACGGAACAGATTGAACAGCTGTTTCAGACTCTTGGCGAAGAAAACGAGCGGCTTGCCGTCGTTCTCGACTCGATGAACGACGGCGTGTTTGTCACGGATGAGTTGCACCGTCTTGTCCTCGTTAACAAGGCAGCCGAGCGTATGGTGCCGATCGCTCCCGGCAGAATCATCGCCGATCGGCCGGTGTGGCAGGTCATCGCCGACGAGGACATCGCCACGTTCGTACGGGAGACACTGGAAAACGACGAGTCGATATCCGATCAGGAGTTTACCCTGGATCACGGCGGAACAACCCGCATCCTGAACTGCAGCGTCATCCCCCTCGTTCAGGCGGGCCACATTCGCGGCAACATTCTGCAACTGGTGGATATTTCCGAAAAGCGCGGACGCGAAGCGCGGCTGCGGCGGGCGGAAAGCCTGGCAAGTCTCACCACGCTTGCCGCCGGCGTTGCCCACGAGATAAAGAACCCCCTCGGTTCGATCGGTATTCACACCCAGCTGCTGCAAAAACTGGTCCGTGAACAGTCCGCAAACAATCTGGAGACTGTCGAAAGCTACCTCGGCATCATCGAGGAGGAAATAGAACGGCTCAACAAGATCGTCGTTGATTTTCTCTTTGCGGTCCGCCCCATGGACACGAAACTCGAAGATAACGATCTGAACCTTCTTGTAGAGGACCTGTTGACGTTCGTTCAGTACGAGCTTGAACAGGCGGAGATCGAACTGGTCCGTGACCTGGACCCGGATCTTGCGCAGCTCCACCTTGATCCGAAGTACTTCAAACAGGCGGTACTGAACATCATCAAGAACGCGATCTCCGCGATGCCTGATGGGGGAATGCTCCGCGTCAGCACCCAACAACGCGGGGATCAGGCGCTCCTCCGCATCAGCGACAACGGAATCGGAATGAGCGACGAGGTGCGCGACAAGATCTTTGAGCCCTACTTTACAACGCACGATTTTGGAAGCGGTATCGGCCTTACGCTGGTGTACAAAGTCGTGAAAGAACACATGGGTGATATATCGGTGATTTCAAAAGAGGGGCACGGAACGACGTTTACCATTACCCTGCCGGTTCCACAGCGCGATACGCACCTGATTACCTGGGAAGGACGGGAAGAACGATGACGTTTAACGTACTGATCGTTGACGACGAAAAGAACATTCGGGCCGGTCTTGGCCGCGCGCTGGAGCTCGACGGATATCGGACGCTCCTTGCGGCGGATGGTCAGGAGGCGTTGGACGTCATACGGACCGAAGAGATAGACCTCGTCATCGCCGATCTCAAGATGCCGCGCGTCTCCGGCGAAGAGGTTCTTCGCCACGTGGTTGATCGCTATCCGACGGTACCGGTGATCATACTGACCGGTCACGGAACGATTG
Organism: Spirochaeta sp.; assembly: GCA_027859055.1. Taxonomy (GTDB): domain Bacteria; phylum Spirochaetota; class Spirochaetia; order DSM-27196; family Alkalispirochaetaceae; genus Alkalispirochaeta. The sequence continues at coordinate 3,220 of JAQIBO010000262.1, read as the reverse complement.
AAACCGCCGTGCAGGCGATGCGTGACGGCGCGTATGATTTCCTGACAAAGCCGGTCTCCCTTGATCGCCTTTCACTTCTTGCAAAGCGCGCCATGTCCAACCGCGAGCTGGTGTTGCAGCACCGTCAGCTTCAAAACGAGCTGGAGCAGCAGCGGGAACAGTCGTCGATTATCGGAAAGAGCAGCGCCCTGCAACAGGTGATGGAGGTGGTCCGACAGGTAGCGCCGACCCGGGCGTCCGTCCTGATAACCGGGGAGAGCGGTGTTGGGAAAGAGCTTATCGCCGACGCGATCCACCGCGTGTCCGACCGGGCGCAGAACCCGCTGGTCAAGGTCCATTGCGCAGCGCTTTCTGAGTCCCTTCTGGAAAGCGAACTGTTCGGGCATGAAAAAGGAGCGTTCACCGGTGCGATCGGCAGGAAACGCGGTCGCTTCGAACTTGCCAACACCGGCACCATTTTTCTCGACGAAATCGGGGAGATCAACCAGAGCGTCCAGATAAAGATCCTGCGGGTGTTGCAGGAAAAGCAGTTTGAGCGGGTGGGCGGAGAGGAAACGCTCAACGTTGACGTTCGGATCGTTACCGCCACCAACCGCGATCTCCGGGCCGAGATCGAGGCCGGTCGTTTCCGCGAGGACCTGTACTACCGGCTCAACGTGGTCAACATTCACGTGCCGCCGTTGCGGGAGCGCAAAGACGACATCCCCCTGTTGAGTGCGGCGTTCATTAAAGAGTTCTCCCGGGAAAACGGGAAATCGGTGGAGGGGATCGACCCGCGGGCGCGCGCGGTGTTGCACGCTCACGACTGGCCGGGAAATATCCGGGAGTTACGCAACAGCATCGAAAGTGCGGTTGTCATGGCGAAAGGCTCGATAATCACCGTGGACGATCTTCCACCGTCGATCCACAGTGGCGGCGCGGAGAACGATTCGATTCATATACCCCTTGGCAGCACCCTGAACGATGCGGAACGCGAGATCATCCGCAGCACACTTGCCGCTCACAAAGGAAACAAGACGAAAACCGCCGAGGCTTTGGGAATCGGTCGCAAGACGCTACACCGGAAGGTCGCCGACTACGGGTTGGACGGGTAGCGGACACGGCTGCCCGCCGCGCGGCCGGTCAGTGCCTGCCCGCCGCCGCTATTCGCGATATGGCGGGCGTGATCGGCCAAGCCACAAAACAACAACGGTGACGATGACCCACAGCGTCACATTCAACGTAACCCCGACCGCTCGCGGGGTGGTAAACCACGCCATCGCGGTAATCCCGAAGATTGCCGACCCGCCGTAAATGACCAGGAGCAGCTTTTTCCCGGTAAATCCGCGGTCTATCAGGCGATGGTGAATGTGTTCGCGGTCCGGAGCGTGGACCGGCAGACCACGCGCGCGGCGGCGCGCGATCGCGAGCAGGGTATCCGTGATCGGGAGGTAGAGGAGAGTCAGCACGGGAACGACGGCAAATATGGGCCCGTTGGTCGGCGAGCGACCGTTCAGTCCCAGTAACGGCAGTACAGCCAGTACAAAGCCGAGAAACAGCGACCCGCTGTCACCCATGAAGATGCGCGCCGGTGGAAAGTTGAACACCAGAAAGCCGATGAGACTTCCGACGAGGGCAAAGGCGATAATTGCGGTAAGCAGGTTTCCCTGTCCAAGGGCGATAAGCCCCATAAAAAACGCGGCGATCGCGCTGAAACCACCGGCAAGGCCGTCGGCCCCGTCGATCAGGTTCACCGCGTTGGCGATGGACACGATCCACAAAACCGTTGCCGGAATCGCAAACCACAGCGGCAGTTCGATGATTCCAAACAACGGAACATCCACCGTCCGGAGGACCGCGCCGGAAAACGCGACGATGCCACCCGAAAGTACCTGGACCAGGAACTTTGCCGGTGCCGGCAGGTTTACAAAGTCATCGTAGATTCCGAGACCGTGCATCACCGCCATTCCGGCGATAATGAGTGCAACAGAACCGGTGGACCACAGGTCAAACTGGGCCGGGCTGAGAACGAAGACCAACCCCGTGATCGCGGAAAGGACAAACGCGACAAAAATACCGACTCCGCCCAGGCGCGGCGTGTCAGTAGTGTGGATCTTCCGGTGGCTATGCTCGTCGTACCACTGGTACTTATGCGCATAGTGGAGAATCAGCGGAGTTACAAGCACGTTGATCAAAAAAGCCGCCAAACTGACTGCGGCGATACGAGTCGAAATACCGGTCCCCTTTCCTTACGTATAATAGTCGTTCAGCCGTTTGTATGCCAGGGAAATCCGCTGAGTGATCTCCTGCGCCGTCTGTGCCCGCTCGGCATCGGTATGAAACCGATCGGGGTGATATTTGAGGAGCAACCGGCGATATGCGCTCCGGATCTGCTCCCGCGAGGCGCCGGGTTTGAGCTCCAGATCGTAAAGCGCCTGTCGGATATCCGTCGGGAACGGTGGATCCATCGCATTTCGTTCGCCAGGTCCGCCATGCCCGCCGTTCCGTTGGCGATCGCGTGGTTGATCGTCCGGCTCACCGCGCAGGTACGTTTCAAGTTCTTCCCACGCCTCATCCCGATACGAGGTATCGTTGTTCCGTGCATTGATCCAGGACCACACAAGAGTCTCCAAACGCGCCCACACAACGGGGGATTCTAACGCGAGAAGCGACGGCGTGGCTACGGTCCTGAACACGGGTTTCAACACAGTGACGGTTCGGTGATACACTTCGCGGCGTGTTTACTACTCAGGAGCGGTTTGACGCAGCGGTCATACAACAGATGCGGGAGGTCATCGCCGCGGCGGAGGGACAGGAGGTCCTCTTCGTCGGACGGGTAAATCCGGAGCGACGCATTGTCTCGGTTGAGGTCTTTGCCAGAGGCAGTGAAACATCTGTTGCGGCGCCGGCGGAGTTCTGTGAACGCGGAGACATCGTGCTTCACAACCACCCGGGCGGTGTACTGCGCCCCAGCGATGCCGACGTCGCGGTGGCGGCGGGACTGGCGGAACACGGAATCGGCTCTGCTATTGTCAACAACACCGTTTCCGAGGTGTACGTCCTGGTCGAACCGGTGCCTCCCGAAGAGATCGCCCCGATTGACGAGGAGGCTCTCGCGGGGCATATCGCTGCGGGCGGTGCGGTATCCGCCGGATTGCCCCATTTCCGGGAACGGCCAAGCCAGGTGGAAATGCTGCGATCGGTGGTGCAGGGGTTTAATGAAGACCGGATTGTGGTTGCC